>CAZACA010000010.1:0-21548 GCA_964483515.1 uncultured Treponema sp. | reverse complement strand
CAGATTACTTTACGATTCCCATGGCTTTTTTGTGGCGGGCTTTTTCCTTGTACTGCTCCGTATCGGCGAGTTTCAAAAGGCGCGTCAGGTTCTGGTTTTCGGCGGAAAATTCCACGGCACCCAGACTGATGGAAATTTTGAACGGTTCGCCGGAATTTTCGTTCCATTTGCGGCACAAACCGTCCACGCGTTCCTTTAAATTTTCAAAATTTTCCATGCCCATGGAAACCGAAAGAATCGCAAATTCGTCGCCGCCCAGACGTCCGATTAAATCCGATGACCTGAGGGATTTTTTCAGAATTTCCACTTCCGTTAAAATCGCCCTGTCGCCTGATTCGTGACCAAAATTGTCGTTGATTTTTTTCAGTCCGTCGATGTCGCCGTAAATCACCAGACCGCTTTTTCCTTTTTCCGCGGAACGTGAAATTTCGTCCTGCGCCGTTTCCATAAATCCGCGGCGGTTCAGCACTTTCGTCAGTTCGTCGGTTTTTGAAAGCAGGGAAAGATTCGCGTTGATTTTTGCCAGATTTTTGTTTTCGCGCTCTTTTTTGCTCACTTCGTACGCCGATGCAATCAGTTTTGAAACGGTGGAATAAAAAAGGCTGTTGCTGATCGGTTCAGTTTCGCCGAATTGAAAGACGAAATAGCCGAAAATTAAATCCGCGTTGTAAACCGGAATGACGAAATTTTTGCCGAAAAAATATTTTTTGCATTCGTCGGGCATGAGCCGTTTCGTGCAGTCAAAAAATTCGTTTCCGTCGATGACAAGAAAATTTTCCTTTTTGTTCATGGCGAAAAAAATCCGTGCGCGTCCGGGCAGACTTTTTGACGATTTTGATTTCGTGTCCAGCGGTTCGTCGTACAAAAAAATTCCCGCCTGAATTATATTGAACGTAATGAAATCGAATTCAAACCGTTTCGCCAGTTCTTCCAGCGACAAAAATCCCTGCACTTCGTCCATGTACTGCTGAATTTTCAAAATCTGATCTTCAAACGAAAGAAATTTCGTGGTGGAATTGAACATGAATTCGCTCGTCAGGTCGATGAAATTTCCGTTTTCGTCGATGGCGTTGTGGGTCAGGTCGCCCATGGAAATGCATCCGCAGGAATTTCTGCACCGTAGTCCCGCGTCGATTGTGGTTACTGCCTGAACTTTTTCGCCTTTTGTCTGACGGAAAACCAGTTCCGCGCCGATGTAGCCCTGCTTTTCCAGCATCTGGTTCACCGTCGTAAGCGTGGGATTTGAACATGACGCTTTTGTTATGTCATCGAATCCGGTTACGATTACGTCGCCCGGAACATTCAGCCCGATGTGATGAAAATATGCAATCGCACCGAAAGCCATGTCGTCCGTTGCAACAATCAGCGCGTCAAAAGTCAGGTCGTCCTTTGATTTTATGAACGAAAGCGTCCGCTGAACGGAAGAAAAAGTGTAGTCGCCGTAGAAAAGATTTTTTTCGTCGAATTTTACGCCGTGATGTTTCAGGATGTTGCGGAAAATTTTGTAGCGCACGAAAATGTCCTTGCTTTTCGTTTTTGCCGAAAGAAACGCGAACCGTTTGCAGCCGTGCTTTTCGATTAAGTGCGTAATCAGCGCGTTGAATCCGGTTTCCTGATTCGTGACGATGCTCGGATAGCCGGGAATTTCGATGCTGACGGAAACAAGGGGCAGGGGATTGAATTTTTTCAGAATTCCGCCGATTCGGTTCAGCGAAATAAAATGGCAGATTGTACCCGAAAGAACGACCACGCCGTCCAAATTTTCCCGGTTGACGTAGGAAAGAAGTCCCCAGTCCAAAAGTTCCGAAGTTTCGTTGTTCCACGACGGAGAGCCCACAAGAAAAATAAACAAATCGATTCCGTTTTCGCGGCAAAACCGTTCGACGCCTTTTATTAAATTTTGCGGATATTCACTTGTATATCCGTGAACGAGCATTCCTAAGCGCATGAAACAATTCTACCACGCATTTTTCCATTGCGCAAAAAAATAACGCCGGCTTCCTTTGCAGAAAACCAGCGTCATTCGTTTTTTAACCGATTTTTTATTCAGTCGATTTTTTTCCGCGGATTAGTACATTCCGTCCATGCCGCCCATTCCGCCCTGTGGAGCCGCAGCAGGAGCCGGTGGTTCAGGGATGTCGGTGATTGCGCATTCCGTGGTGAGAAGCATTCCTGCAACGGAAGCAGCATTCTGCAAGGCGCATCGTGCAACTTTCGCCGGGTCAATGATTCCCGCGTCCATCATGTTTACCCATTCCTGAGTTGCCGCGTTGAATCCTACGCCCGGTTTTTCGTTTTTTGCCTTGTCCGCAATAACCGAACCGTCTACGCCTGCATTTTCCGCAATCTGACGAATCGGTTCTTCCAGTGCACGCTTGATGATCTGGAATCCGACTTTTTCATCGCCCGGAAGATCAACCTTTGACGAATCCAGAACTTTGCTTGCTTCAATCAGCGCAAGTCCGCCGCCTGAAACGATTCCTTCTTCCAGTGCCGCACGGGTCGCCGCAAGAGTATCTTCCACGCGGAACTTTTTTTCCTTCATTTCGGTTTCGGTAATGGCACCGATGTTGATTACTGCAACGCCGCCTGAAAGTTTTGCGAGCCGTTCCTTAAGTTTTTCCTTGTCGTAGTCGCTTGTGGATTTTTCAATCTGGCTCTTGATTTCGGCAATCCGCGCATCAATGTCTTTTTTGTCGCCTGCACCGTCCACGAGGGTAGTGTTGTCCTTGTCGATTTTTACCGATTTGATTTTGCCCAAATCTTCAAGTTCAGTGCTTTCGAGTTTAAGTCCCAGATCTTTCGTGATGACTTTTCCGCCCGTAAGGATTGCAATGTCCTGAAGCATTTCCTTTCGACGGTCGCCGAATCCGGGGGCTTTTACTGCACAGCATTTAAGTGTTCCGCGGATGCTGTTTACGACTAAAGTTGCCAGCGCTTCTCCGTCCAGGTCTTCCGCGATAATTACAAGCGGTTTTCCGGTCTGCGCAACTTTTTCAAGAACCGGCAGCAAATCTTTCATGGTGCTGATTTTTTCGTCGTGAATCAAAACGAATGCATCGTTGTAATTTACTTCCATGCGGTCGCGGTCGGTAATGAAATATGACGAAATGTATCCGCGGTCGAACTGCATTCCTTCCACGATTTTTACCGTGGTGTCCATGTTCTTGGATTCTTCTACGGTAATCACGCCGTCTTTTCCGACTTTTTCAATGGCATCGGCGAGAATTTTTCCGATTTCAGGATCGTTGTTCGCCGAAATCGTTGCTACGTGAGTAATGTCTTCGTTTCCTTTTACTGCGCGGCTGTTCTTTTTTACTTCGTCAACGGCAATGGCAGTGGCTTTGTCGATTCCGCGCTTAATTTCGATGGGCGTCATTCCTGCTGAAACTGCCTTGAGTCCTTCGCGAACGATGGCATAAGCAAGAACCGTAGCGGTTGTAGTTCCGTCGCCTGCAACATCGTTTGTCTTTGAAGAAACTTCCCTTACAAGCTGTGCTCCCATGTTTTCAAACGGATCCTTTAATTCGATTTCCTTTGCAACCGAAACGCCGTCTTTTGTAATCGTTGGTGCGCCGTATTTTTTGTCAAGCATTACAAGCCGACCACACGGACCGAGCGTAACTTTTACTGCGCGTGCAATCTGTTCAACTCCGCTCAGCATTTTTTTACGTGCATCTTCACTGTAAACTAACTGTTTTGCCATTTTTTTCTCCTATCAAAAAGTCTTTCGACCTGAATTTTGTTTTGATGAAAGTAAAGATACTAAAAAAGCCGAATTCCGACAACTTTTTTTTTATTATTTTTCCGCGGAACGAACGGCAGATTTTTTGTCCTGAATTTTAAGAATCCGGAAGCAGACGATAAAAAATAAAATTCCGTAAACCGTCGTAATGGGCGTGGCAAGTCCCATGTGAAAAAGCGATGCATTCGGCAGACGGGACATAAAAATCGAAACAGGAATTCGCACGCAGAACGCCGACGAAATTCCCTGAATCATCACCGGAATGCTTTTTCCGCAGCCGTTAAAAAATCCTATGCTGCTGAAAAGAATGCACGTCAAAATGCAGTCAGCCGAAAATCCTTTCAAAAATAACGCACTTTGTTTTATAACGCTTAAATCGTTCGTAAAAATCCTTGAAAGCAGTCCGCCGCCGAAAAATCCCGCGCAGAAAATAAAAATTCCCAGCGTACAGCCCGAAAAAATCGCCGAAAAAAATCCGCGGACAGCCCGTTCCCTTTTCTGTGCACCGATATTTTGCGCCACGAAAGCAGAAACCGTCTGCATTACCGACGACGGAATCAGCATGATGAACGATGTTATTTTTTGCGCCACACCGTATCCTGCCGACGGAATGAGCCCCATGGAATTTACAATAGAATTTATCGTTAAAAACGAAATCTGCACCATGGTTTCCTGAATGGCAATGGGAATTCCGATTTTTAAAATTCGCGAAAGTTCATCGCGGAAAATTCTGCATTGTTTCGCGGAAAATTCGAGGGGAAGTTTCTGTTTTTTCAGCACGAAAATCGACATCACCACGGAAACGCCCTGCGCCAGAACGGTTGCCAGCGCCGCACCGGTTGCATCCATGTGAAATCCTGCCACAAAAAGCAGGTCGCCCAGAATATTTACCACGCACGCAATTCCCACAAAAAGGAACGGAAGGTTCGCATTGCCCACGCCGCGCAAAATTCCGCTGATGACGTTGTACGCAATGATTACGACGATTCCGCCCGAACAAATCCGGATGTAGGATTCTGCCTTCGCCACGGAATTTTCAGGAACCTGAAGAATCTGCACGATTTTTCCCGTCAAAAGTTCCAGCGCCACAATCATCACCACGCCCAGAACCGTAAAAAGAACAACTGTTGTACCGACCGCGTCTCCCGCTTTCCTGGAATTTTTTGCGCCGATGTAATGACCGATCGTAACCGTGCTTCCCATTGCCAGCGAAACTACAATCATCGTAATCATCTGCATGAACGAACTGCCCGTTCCCACCGCGGAAATGCTGCTTGCATCGCCGAACTGACCGACTATAAGCAAATCCACCGCACCGTAAGCCGCCTGCAAAATCAGCGAACCCAGAACCGGAAGCGCAAATCGGATCATGGAGCCGAAAACCGACCCTTCCGTAAAAGAATTTTTTTGTTCAGACATTTTTCTTCCTCCAAATTTATTGAAAAACTAAAAACGCATACAAAAGACAAGTAGAAATCAATTTTTTTTACGAAACGTTACCGAAATTTCGGGAAAAAATCAATGAATTCTTCTGCCGGAAAATCCGCGGACAAAAAATTCAGCCTTTTCCGCGAAATTCCGTCAAATTCCCTTGCAATTATTCAGAATTGTATTATAATCAAAATTGTAATGATTACAAAAAGCGAATCATTACTTGAATCTGAGTGCAGTAATTGAATAAAAAAAATCAATTAACTATAATGCGCCCAGTAATTCTTGTGATATGAAAAGAGGTTTCAAATGAATTTAAGAACTGAATGGGAAGGATTTAATCCTGACGGTTTGTGGACGAGCGAAGTAAACGTTCGAGACTTTATTCAAGCGAACTATACACAGTATAGCGGCGACGAATCATTTTTGGCCGGCCCAACGACTGCGACAAAAAAACTGTTCGACGAGCTTCAGAAATTGCAGAAAGCCGAACACAACAAAAAATGCGTTGGACTTGACGGAAAAGAGCGTTCAGGCGTTCTTGACCTGGATACTGATGTAGTAACCGGTTTGACGGCGCATCCGGCAGCATACATTTGCCCCGAAGGAAAGGAACTGGAGCAGGTTGTAGGTTTGCAGACTGATAAACCGTTGAAACGCGCATTCATGCCCTACGGCGGAATCAAAATGGCTGAACAGGCTACACAGATGTACGGCTACGAATCGAACAAGGAACTCCACAGAATTTTCACCGAGTATCACAAGACCCACTCGGATGCAGTTTTCGATGTTTACACTCCCGAAATCCGTGCGGCGCGAAAAAGCCACATTTTGACCGGTCTGCCTGATACATACGGACGCGGACGAATCGTGGGCGACTACAGACGTGTTGCGCTTTACGGAATCGACTACCTTATCAAATCAAAGGAAGAAGACAAACTTAACTGCGGAAACGGCACCATGACCGAAGAAATCATCCGCCTGCGTGAAGAAATCGCGGAACAGATTAAGGCGCTCAAAGGAATCAAGGCAATGGCTGCACTTTACGGATTCGACATTTCAAATCCGGCGAAAAACGCAAAAGAAGCATTCCAGTGGCTTTATTTCGGTTACCTTGCTGCAATCAAAACGCAGAACGGCGCGGCAATGTCAGTCGGACGAATTTCCACATTCCTGGACATTTACATCGAACGCGACATTAAAAACGGCGTGCTCACTGAAGAAAAAGCACAGGAACTCGTTGACCATATCGTCATGAAGTTCCGCATGGTTCGATTTGCGCGAATTGAATCTTACAATCAGCTTTTCTCAGGCGACCCCATCTGGGCTACTCTGGAAGTTGCCGGTTTGGGACAGGACGGACGCGACATGGTTACCAAAAACGACTTCCGCTTCCTGCACACGCTGGAAAACATGGGACCTTCTCCCGAACCGAACATTACGGTTCTCTATTCAAAACGACTTTCCGAAAAATTCCGCCGATACGCCGCGAAAATTTCCATCAACACATCGTCAATTCAGTACGAAAACGATGACGTTATGCGACCGATTTGGGGCGACGACTATTCAATCTGCTGCTGCGTTTCAGCGACACAGACCGGAAAGGAAATGCAGTTCTTCGGTGCACGTGCAAACCTTGCAAAAGCGCTTCTTTACGCAATCAACGGCGGAAAAGACGAAGGCGCAGGACTTACTCCATACGTTCAGGTCGGACCGGAAATTGCACCGATCACTTCGGAATACCTGGACTACGACGAAGTAATGCGCAAATACGACGTTATGCTTGAATGGCTTGCAAAACTCTACGTAAACACGCTGAATGCAATCCACTATATGCACGACAAGTATTACTACGAAGCCGCGGAACTTTCCCTTATCGACACGAACGTCCGCAGAACTTTCGCAACGGGAATCGCAGGATTCAGCCACGTAGTTGATTCACTCTGCGCCATCAAATATGCAAAAGTAAAGGTAATCCGCGACGACCACGGACTTGCTTCGGACTTTGAAATTGAAGGAGATTTCCCGCGATACGGACAGGACGATGACCGCGCAGACGAAATTGCAGTCTGGCTTCTGAAGAATTTTATGAAAAAAATCGAAAAGAACCCCACGTACCGAAACGCGGAACCCACCACGTCAATCCTTACAATCACTTCAAACGTGGTTTACGGAAAGGCAACCGGTGCGCTCCCTGACGGACGAAAAGCTCACGAACCGTTCTCGCCTGGTGCAAACCCGTCGTACGGTGCAGAAACAAAAGGCCTGATCAAATCGCTTAACTCCGTGGCAAAAGTTCCTTACAAATACGCTCTGGACGGAATTTCCAACACGCAGACCATCAACCCCAACGCACTGGGACACGATGAAAACGAACGAATCACGAATCTTGTTTCGGTAATGGACGGATACTTCGCGAAAGGCGCACACCACCTGAACGTAAACGTATTCGGCGTAGAAAAACTGAAGGATTGCCAGGCGCATCCTGATAAACCTGAATACGCAAACTTTACCGTTCGGGTTTCAGGTTACGCAGTCCGATTCATCAACCTGACGAAAGAACAGCAGGACGATGTAATCGCGCGAACTTGCCACGCTTCACTCTAGCAGTTTAGCGCGGAATTTACGGCACTGATTTTTCTTGATTTTTTCCGGAAATTTCAGTGCCTTTTTTTTTCTTAAAATTTTTTTTCGAGGAATTTATGGACGAAAACAAAAAATCGCCGCTGAAAGGCTACATTCATCAGCTGGAATCGTTCGGTTCAGTGGACGGGCCGGGCGTGCGGTTCATAATTTTTTTTGCAGGATGTCCGCTCCGTTGCAAATATTGCCACAATCCCGACACATGGGACATGACCCGCGGAAAACTTTATTCTGCCGATGAACTTTTGCAGGAAGCCGAAACCTGCCGCGCATACTGGGGAACGAAAGGCGGAATTACGGTTTCAGGAGGCGAACCGCTTTTTCAGATTGATTTTCTGCTGGAACTTTTTGAAAAGGCAAAATCCCGCGGAATCAGCACTTGCATCGACACGGCAGGCGCACCTTTTTCCCGCGAACCTGAATGGTTTTCAAAATTTCAGCGGCTCATGAAAGTAACCGACACGCTTTTAATGGACATAAAGCACATTGACGAAGCGGAACACGTTAAACTTACGGGGCGCACGGGCAAAAACATCATCGATCTTTTTCGTTATCTGGACGAAATCGGAAAACCCATCTGGATCCGCCACGTTCTTGTTCCGGGAATTACTGACGACGACGGATTTCTGCAAAAAACGCGTGACTTTATCCGCACGTTGCACAACGTTCAGCGCGTAGAAATTCTGCCTTACCACGGACTGGGCGCCATGAAGTACAGGGATCTGGGAATCGATTACGTTTTGAAGGACACGGAAAGTCCATCCGCGGAAAGGGTCGCCAATGCAAAAAAAATTCTCGAATGCGAAAAATATGACGGCTGGAAAAGTTAGCATATGTTGACACGATTGCAGAAAAATTCTAAAGTTACTCTATGCTAACTCCGCGGAAACGGAAAAAGCACACAGGAGTTTTTATGAAATTGAAAAAAATCGCAGCGGTTTCAGCGTGGTTCCTTCTGGGGATTTCGCTTGTTCAGGCGCAGTCGGTGGAATTTTCCAGCGAACTTTCCAGTGACATCGTTTCAGTGCGAAAAGGAAAAGCGTATCATTTTTCCGAAGACGAAGACGAAATCGACGACGGCACTACGAAAGATTTTGCCGGCATCAAGGAAAATTTCGTGGCGACATTTACTTCGGAACGCGTGGACGCTGAACTGGACGTAAGTTTTATTCTGGACGATTACAACGAACGGAATTTCGGTCTTGCGTGGGATGAAATAAACTGGTTCGTGGAATTCCGCCCCGTGGAAATTTTCGCGCTGGGAATTCACGAAGACGTTTACGCGCAGGGTTCGTATCTGCCGGTTTACGACGACAACGTTGCAGCGGGAAATTTGGGTTCATCAGGAATTACTGCCATGCTGAAACCGGTTGAAGGGCTTGTTCTGGCGGCGACGGTTCCTTTTGAAATTTTTGAAGACGACGACGATTCGGGCGTGAATTACATCGACGGAAAAAAATCTGATGACGGCGACCTGGATTTTAATTTCGGATTCGGTGCGGAATATTCTTTCGGCGAACTTTTTTCCGTGGGCGCATCGGTGGGCGACGTTCTGAATGGCGACGGACGGACGTTCGGAATTTTCGCTTCGGTGAATCCGATTGAAGACGCGGGCCTGACCATTTCCGCGGGATTTTCGTATTGCAAAACGGGCGAGGCAGGATTTGACGATTTAAGCCTTTCCGAAGATTTCGGCGTAACGGGCGAAAAACTGCTGAATTTTGCAGTTGCTTACGAAACCGATTCCCTTTCTCTTGCGGGCGAAATTCTTTTCAATCTGGACGATGAAGATTCCGGCTACGATTTTTATGCGGCGGCAAAAGGCGAATACACTTTTCAGTCGAATTTCGGCGTGTCGCTTCTGGCAATGCTTTTCACGGATAATTCTTCCGGCGGATATGAAAATTGCTACGGCGTAAATCCGGGCGTTTTTTTCCAGACCGAAAATCATCGTTTTGAAGCAGGCGTAAAATTTGAAACGATTGACGGCGACACATTTTTTTCGTTCCCCGTCAGCTGGAAATACAGTTTTTAATTTAACCTGATTTTTTTGCGGCATTCATCCGGGTGCCGCTTTTTTTTTATTTTGCCGTACGATTTTTTTCCGCAAAATTTCCGCGCACAAAATGAACGAAAAATTTTTCCGCAAAAATTTCCGCGCACGAAACGAAACGAAAAATTCTTCCGCAAAATTTCCGCGAATTGCAACGGGGATTTTTGCGTGGTAGAATCGCGCCATGTTCAGCGAAAAAGACGAAATCCTAAAAGAAATAATTCCGTTTCTGGAAGATTTGCTTCCGGGCGTGCCGGCTTCTGCGGTGGTTTCGGCGTTGATTTCCGTCTGTTTTTTTCTGGTGCTGATTCTTCTGGCGGTTGTTGCGTTTTTGATTTTGTCCTACGTGCTGAAAAAAAATTCCGCGAAAAAATATTTACGCAATCTGATTTTAATCCGCGACCTGGAAAAAATCAGCATGGACGAAAGCGAAAAAAAAATCGTAAAAAATTTGCTGACCGAATGCGTTTTTTTAGGTTCGATAATCGACGCCCACACGAATCGGCGGAATAATTCAAAAAAAATCAGTGCCATTTCGTACAGAATTTTTTGCGCGCTGAAAATCGATCCGCTGGATGCAATTCTGTTTGCCGCAGCCGCACTGGTTTACGACGTCGGATTTCTGGACATTCGTGCCGCATATTTTCATCTGGAAATTCTTTCACGCCGCGAAAAGGAATCGCTGAAAAGTCACGTGGAGCGAAATTTGTATTATCTGGATTTTGTTCCTGAAAAATATCTGGAAAAATTTCTGGGCGCGCTTTTGTATCATCACGAAAATCAGGACGGTTCAGGTTATCCCGAAGGAATTTCCGCGGAAGGAATTCCGGTTTCTGCACGCGTAATTCATGCGGTGGAAACTTACGTGGCGCTGGTGAGCAGACGAAATTACCGGAAGCCGCTGAGCAAAAAAAATGCGCTGAAAAAAATTCACGACGAAATTTTTTTGTACGATGCGGAAATCGTTTCGTTGCTTGAAAAAGTTTTAAACGGAATTTAAGATTCGCCATGAGTAAAAAAAATTTATACGATTCCGCGCGGATTCTGGAACGATTTTTAAAATACGTAAAAATCGAAAGCACAAGCGATTCCGCCGCCGCCGACCGGGGAAAAATTCCCAGCACGCAAAGTCAATGGAACATGGCAAAAATTCTTAAAGCCGACCTGGAAAATCTGGGACTGCGCGAAGTCTGCATTACGGACGAATGTTACGTTTACGGTTTTCTTCCGCCGAATTTTTCCACGGAAAATTCCGTCTGCCTGATTTCGCACATGGACACGTCGGAAGAAGTTTCGGGCAAAAACGTAAATCCGGTTTTAACGCAAAAAAACGGCGACACCATAATTTCCACCGACGGAAAAACGCTTCTGGGCGCGGACGACAAGGCAGGGCTCGCGGAAATAATTTCGTGCATGGAATTTTTCGTGCAGAATCCCGCGGAAAAACACACGGGCATCGAAGTGATTTTTTCTCCCGACGAAGAAACGGGGCACGGCATGGATTTCGTTCCGCTGAAATTTTTAAAGTCGAAATTTGCGTACACGGTTGACGGCGGAAATTCGGGCGAACTCGAAACCGAATGCTTCAACGCTTTCCGCAGCGACGTAACTTTTTTCGGCAATTCAACTCACACGGGAACGGCGCGGACTTCGATGGTGAATGCAGTCAGAATGATGTCGAGTTTTGTCGCGAATCTGCCTGCCCACGAATTTCCTGAAACGACTGACGGACGGCTCGGATTTTTTGCACCGGTTTCCGCGGAAGGAACAATCGAAAAATCTTCAGTGTCGCTTCTGCTTCGTGATTTTTCCGAAGACGGCATGAACGAAAAAAAACGGAAAGTCGAAAATCTTGCAAAAACCGTTGCGGAAATTTTCGGCGGAAGGGCAGAAGTAACGCATAAATTTCAGTACGCAAACATGAAAAAAAATCTGGACAAAAATCCGCAGGTGGTGGAACGGCTTGTGAACGCTTACAAATCGTGCGGAATTCAGCCGGAATTTACGCCGATTCGCGGAGGAACTGACGGTTCGCGGTTAACCGAAATGGGAATTCCCTGCCCGAATATTTTTACCGGCGGACACGAATTTCATTCAAAAAACGAATGGGCGAGTCTGCACGAAATGACGAAAGCGTTTGAAATTCTCGTGGAACTCTGTCGCGAAAAATAAAGCGCAGACGGAAAATTTGAATTTTTTTTTCGATGTATTTATAATGCCGCCATGTACGAATATAAAATCGAAGGCGGATTTCCCATCAGCGGAACCGTAAAGGCGAGCGGAAACAAAAACGCGGCGCTTCCATGCATTGCGGCGTCAATTTTAACGTCGGAAAAAATTATTCTGCAAAACGTTCCTGAAATCGAAGACACGGGCGTAATGCTTCAGATTCTGCAATCCTTCGGCGCGGAAGTGGAAAAAATTTCGGCGAATACTTATGCAATTTGCGCTGAAAAAATTTTGCGCAGCGACATTCCCGCGGAATTAAGCAGAAAAATTCGTGCGTCGATTTTGTTTGCAGGACCGCTTCTTGCCAGAACTGGAAAAGCAATCATGCCTCCTCCGGGCGGTGACGTAATCGGCAGGCGTCGGCTGGACACGCATTTTCTGGCGCTGGAAGAACTGGGCGCGCGGGTTTCGGTGGAAGGAAAATTCGAATTCACTGCACATAAACTCGTGGGCGCGGAAATTTTTCTGGACGAAACTTCGGTGACGGCAACTGAAAACGCAGTAATGGCATCGGTTCTGGCGGAAGGTCGGACGGAAATTACGAATGCAGCCAGCGAACCCCACGTTCAGGATTTGTGCAACATGCTGATAAAAATGGGCGCGAAAATTTCCGGCGTGGGCTCAAACATTCTGCGGATTGACGGCGTAAAAAAACTTTCGGGCTGCGAATTTTCCATCGGGCCTGATTTTATGGAAATCGGTTCGTTCATCGGTCTGGCGGCGGCGACCCGCGGTTCCATAAAAATTACCGGCGTGCGTGAAAAAGATTT
The DNA here is from genome assembly GCA_964483515.1 of uncultured Treponema sp. Taxonomy (GTDB): domain Bacteria; phylum Spirochaetota; class Spirochaetia; order Treponematales; family Treponemataceae; genus Treponema_D. The sequence continues at coordinate 8,677 of CAZACA010000010.1, read as the reverse complement.
GCGTCCCATGCGGATTTCTTTCGGCAAACTGGGAATCAGGTGGGAAGTGGAAGGCGACGTGCTTTCGGTTTCGTCTGACCAGGAATTAAAGGTGAACACGGATTTGGGCGGAATGATTCCAAAAATCGATGACAGTCCGTGGCCGGGATTTCCGCCGGATTTGACTTCGATTATGACCGTCGTTGCCACGCAGGTTGAAGGCACCGTGCTGATTTTTGAAAAAATGTTTGAAAGCCGTATGTTTTTTGTGGACAAACTCATCAGCATGGGCGCGCGGATTACTTTGTGCGATCCGCATCGTGCAGTCGTTGCCGGTCCCAGTTCGCTTCACGGAGAGCATCTGGTTTCGCCTGACGTTCGTGCGGGAATGGCGATGGTGATTGCTGCGTTGTGTGCCCGCGGAAAAAGCCGGATCAGCAACGTTTATCAGATTGAACGCGGCTACGAAAATCTTGTGGAACGGCTTAAATCCCTTGGTGCGCACATCGAAAAAGTTGACGTATGAAATTCATTGAAACATCACAAAAAAAAGAATATTCTGTGTGAAATTTTTTTTGCGGGGCGAAAGTTCCGCGTTTTATTTTGGAGTAATTTATGGCAGTTGACGAAAAACTTCAGACAATCCGGCACAGTTGCGCTCACGTAATGGCACAGGCCGTTCTGCGTCTTTTTCCCGGAACAAAAATTGCAATCGGTCCGTCAATCGAAAACGGATTTTATTACGACTTCGATTTTCCTGCTGACAAAAAAATTTCTACGGAAGATTTTCCCGCCATCGAAAAAGAAATGCGAAAAATTCTTTCAGGAAATTTCGATTTTATCCGCAGGGAAGTTTCAAAAAAAGAAGCGCTGGAAATTTTTCACGATCAGCCGTACAAAATCGAACTGATTAACGATTTGCCCGACGACGAAACGATTACGACTTTTCAGCAGGACGACTACATCGATTTGTGCCGCGGACCGCACGTTGCCAGCACAAAGGAAATAAATCAGCAGTCGTTTAAATTGATGAGCCTTGCAGGAGCGTACTGGCGCGGAAATGTTGAACGACCCATGCTTTCGCGAATTTATGCGGTCTGTTTTTATAAGCCCGGCGATTTAAAAGATTATCTTGCCATGATTGAAGAAGCCGAAAAGCGCGACCACAGAAAACTTGGCGTTCAGCTGGATTTGTTTCATCTTGACCCTGAAGATCCCGGTCAGATTTTCTGGCACCCGAACGGATGGACGATGTACGTGGCGTTGCAGGATTATATGCGCGAAAAAATTCAGAAAGACGGTTATCAGGAAGTGAACACGCCGGCCGTAATGCCGCGAAGTTTGTGGGAACGTTCAGGACACTGGGGACATTATCAGAAAAATATGTTCGTCACTGAAAGCGAAAAACGAATTTTTGCCATTAAACCCATGAACTGTCCGGGTGCGCTGGAAATTTTCAATTCAAAAATCCGTTCGTATCGTGAACTGCCCTTAAGGCTCGCTGAATTCGGTCATTGCGTGCGGAACGAACCGAGCGGAACTCTTCACGGAATCATGCGCGTTCGTGGATTCGTTCAGGACGACGCCCACATCATCTGCACGGAAGAACAAATCGAAAGCGAAGTGGCGAAATTTTGCCGGCTTTTAATCGACGTGTACAAGGATTTCGGATTCGACAAAAATCTTCTGGTAAAACTCAGCACCATGCCTGAAGATCACGTGGGCGAAATCGAAACATGGCAGCACGCGGAAAATGCCCTGGCTTCGGCCTGTAAATCCGCGGGAATGGACTACGAAATTCAGCCGGGCGAAGGCGCTTTTTACGGACCAAAACTGGAATTTACGCTGATTGATGCTCTGGGCCGTCAGTGGCAGTGCGGAACGATTCAGCTCGACTATCAGCTTCCTGGCGCGGAACGACTGAACGCACAGTACATCGGCGCGGACAATCAGAAACATCATCCGGTCATGCTGCATCGTGCAGTTTTAGGTTCCATGGAAAGATTTCTGGGAATTCTCATCGAAAATTACGCGGGAGTTTTTCCTGCATGGCTTTCGTTTGAACAGGCTGCGGTCATTCCGGTTTCCGCGGAATTCAACGGTTACGCTGAAAAAGTTGCCGCTGAACTGAAGTCGCTGAAAATCCGCGCAAATGCATACACGGACGACAGCAACATGAAAAACAAAATTAAATCCGTTTCCGCCGAACACAAAACGCCGTACATTTTAATCGTGGGCGCAAAAGAAAAAGAAGAAAATTCGGTTACGTGCCGGTTCCGTTTTTCGTCAAAAATTCCGCAGAAAACTTTTTCGCTGAAGGAATTTGAAGACTACGCCACGGAAAAAATTTCTTCGCATTTCAACGGAATTTAATCCGCGGAAAAAATTTTTTCATCAGTAAGCGAAAGGAAATCCGCCAGCGGAATTGAGAAATTTTTCGTTTTTCCCGAAAGCGAAACCAGTTTCAGTTCCAGTGCGGATTTTTTTAATTCATCAGCCAGATTTTCGCCGTAAACCACCGCCACCAGATCCGTGTATTCCGCCGGAGTCATTTTTTCGCCGGTCAGAATCGGAGCCATGAGCAGGTCGAAAAAACTTTTTGTTTCTTCACCCAGAAGCGAAACGATTTTCTGCACGTTCGCCGGATTGACTTTTACCGTAAGGGAATCCGCGCCCTGTTCCACGAAATTTTCCAGCCGTCCGGTGCATCGAATGCGCAATTTTTCCGCGGAAGGACTTTCAACTTTTACCGAAGAAAATCCTGCCGATTCCAGCGACGATTTTATTTTTTGCGTTTCAAAAATTTGAATTTCGGTTCGGGACGACGAATTCATCTGCGCCATTCCTGCTGAAACTTCGCGGATTGTGTCGGAAAGCGTTTTGCCCAGATCCACATCGATGGAAAAAATCTGCGAATTTTTTGCCGCCTGAATTTTTATGGACGACGAACAGCCTGCAAATGCAATCAGCGCCGCAACGTAAAAAACTGAAAAAAAATATTTTGATTTTGTCATTTTTGCTCCGAATCGATTATAAAACCTTTCCGCGGAAATTTTGTTACGAATCATTTTTCATCCGACGCAGGCAGAAATCGTCCGTAAGCAAAAAAATGATTTTTCCAGAACCGCTCGTCAATGCATGAAAGCTGCACGCCGGTTTTTTTGCCGTCGCTCACTGCCGAAATAAAAACGCGTTTTCCTTCGAATTCTTTAATCGGCCCGGAATAAACGCCGCAATAAATTCCCACGTGAGTTATCCGGTCGGAATTCATGTCGTTTTTAAAAAACATCAGGTCGCCCGGTTCACGTTCGTCCGCGGAAATTTTTTTCACCCTGCTGTAATTGTAAATTGCGCCGGATTGCCGTGGAAGCTGAATGCCCGCTGCATGATTTGTAACATATGTAACGAATCCGCTGCAATCGAAACCTTCGTCGGGAGAACGTCCGCCGTAAACGTATTTCGTGCCCTGAAACTGGAGCGCATAGGTGATGAGTTTTTGCCGCGTTTCAGAAAGTTTTTCCGCTGCGTGAATTTGCAGGACCGTCGCCAGAAAAATCGCACCGAATAAAGATGCGCGGAAGAATTTTTTTTCGTTCATATTTTATTTTCGGAAGAAAAAAATTAAATTTGCCTGAAAATTCGGTTCATCGGCGGAAAAATAAAAATCTTGACCTAAAATTGCAAAATGGCTATCCTTTGCGAAACTTTTTTTCGGGAGAAATTCATGATTATAAAACCAATGATTCGCAGCAATATGTGCATAAATTCGCATCCGGCGGGTTGTGCAAGGGAAACGCAGAACCAGATTGACTACGTTGTCGCGCAAAAAGCAAAACGCGGAACAAAAACTCTGGCTGAAGGCGGAAAAGCACCAAAAACGGTTCTGGTTTTGGGTTGTTCCACGGGCTACGGACTGGCGAGCCGAATTTCCGCTGCATTTGAATTCGGTGCAGACACTGTGGGCGTTTCGTTTGAAAAAGTTCCCACGCAGGTAAAGGCAGGAACTCCCGGATGGTACAACAATCTGGCGTTTGACAGGGCAGCAGAAAAAGCCGGACTGAAAACAAAAACTTTCAACGCCGATGCATACAGCGATGAATGCCGCGAATCCGTAATCGAACTGCTGAAATCCTGGGGCGCAAAAGCGGATCTGGTAATTTATTCCCTGGCAAGTCCCGTCCGCACCGACCCCGACACAAAAGTAATGTACCGTTCAGTAATAAAACCCATCGGACAGTCTTACGGCGGACCTTCCCTGGACATGATGAGCGGAAAAATTTCACAGGCATCTGCTGAACCGGCAACGGGCGACGACGTACCGAACACCGTAAAAGTAATGGGCGGCGAAGACTGGGAGCGGTGGATTACGCAGCTTGAAAAAGCAGGCGTTCTCGCGGAAGGATGCAGGACTCTGGCGTATTCGTACATCGGTCCGCGGCTTTCTCACCCCATTTATCGTGACGGAACAATCGGCGAAGCAAAAAAAGATCTGGAAAAACGTGCCCATTCCATCGATTCGCTTTTGAAAAAATCCGGCGGCGCGGCTTACGTCAGCGTAAACAAAGGACTCATTACGCGGTCATCGTCGGTAATTCCGATTATTACGCAATATCTGGGCGTGCTTTTTAACGTAATGAAAAAACGCGGAACTCACGAAGGCTGCATCGAACAGATGGAACGACTTTTCGCGGAACGGCTTTACACTGCTGACGGAAAAGTTCCCGTTGACGAAGAAAACCGAATCCGCATGGACGACTGGGAACTCGACCCGGAAGTTCAGGCGGAAGTTGACAAAATCATGCCGAATGTCACCGAAGAAAACGTAAACGAACTGGTAGATTTAAAGGGAATCCGCCACGATTTCCTTGCCATTAACGGTTTTGACGTTGCAGGAATCGACTACGAAAAAGACGTCACCGACATGACAAAAATCGACTGAAAAAAAATAAAAAAATGCTGATTTTACCGCGGAGAATTTTTTTCCGCGGCTTTTTTTTTAACAAAAACTTGACAATCTGAAATTTGGTGATAAACTTTTTTCGTCAACACGAGTAGACTTCGCGTTGAAAAATCAAAAAATCTTTTAAAAATATTTCAGGGCAAAAAATGAAATCGGCAGTAACACAAAACGACGTTGCGAGAGAGGCTGGCGTTACCAGAAGCATGGTGAGTTATGTTATCAGCGGAAATTCTGACCGTTCGGTGGCGCAGGAAACGAGACAAAGAATTCTGGATGCCATTGACCGGCTGGGTTACCGTCCCAACAGGGCAGCGCAGGTTCTTCAGCAGGGCGACGTTGCATATGCTTCAAACAAAATCGGTGTCATTCTTTGCTCGGAACAGGCGTTTTTGCGTCCGTATTACACTGAAATAATTTCCGGAATTCACACGGCGGCACACACGCGGAATTTTCAGGTGAATTTCATCCGATTTTTTTACGAACTGAAAAATCCCGTGCTTTTTAACAATTTAATTCACGAAGAAGAAATCGGCGGGCTGATTTTGATTGCAGTCGACCAGTGCATGAAAACGCAGGAAGATTTCGACATCATGGAAAAAATCAAAAAACGGCTGCAAAAAATCGTCTGCGTGGAATTTCAGTACGAAGGATTAAGCTGTGTTATGTTTGACCGGCGCGAAACTTCAGCAAAAGCCGCGGAATGCGTTCTGGAAAAAGGATTTGCCGACACCATTTACATCGGCCCGAACGACGAACGCGTAGAAGGAATTCAGTTTGCGCTGTCGAAATTCGGCAGGGATTCGTCGCTGGAAAAATTTTTTGCCGGTGAAGCGGTAGACATGAAAGGCGGATTTTCTGCTGCCCAGTCGGTTTTGCAGAAGGGAAAAATTCCGCGGAGCATAATCTGCGGTTCGGATGAAGTTGCCGTGGGAGTTTTGAGTGCGCTGAACAAACACGCCATAAAAATTCCGTCTCAGGTTGCCGTCGTGAGCATTGACAATGTGGAAGGCTCCGAATTTACGTGTCCGCCGCTGACCACCATGAACATTCAGAAAAAAGCAATGGGTGAACGCGCCGTAGAAATGATTGTAAACGGAACTGCCGAAAAAGACGAAAAGGCGATTAAAGTTGTTCTGCCGTCGACGCTTGTTGTCCGCGAGTCGTGCTAGATTCCGCGGAAAAAATGCAGCCGCAATAATTCTGCCTGTACAATCCGAATTCTGCGCTTAATTCCAGACTCCGCTTAAATCCGTTTTTTTTCTTGAAGTCCGAAAAAAGCCATTTTGTCCTGCACGGATTTTTCTGCGCGATTTCCATGCCGGTTTCGTTGATTTTTTTTGCGTCCTTGAACGGGCTGATGGAAAGGGTCGTACAGAAAAAATCGAAATCGTTTTTTGCGGCGAATTCAAATGATTTTTCCAGGCGGAATTTATAGCATCGTCTGCATCGTTCGCCTTTTTCCGGTGAATTTTTTAATTCAGGATTTTCGCGGATTTTTATTGCGTCAAAAAATTCTTTTTCATCGTAATTTTCTTCGTGAAATTCCACGCGATTTTTCAGTGCAGGCGGAAATTTCGTCAGGAACGATTTTAATTCATTCAGCCGGCGGAAATATTCTTCAGCGGGAAAAATATTCGGATTGTAGTAAAAAATCGTGATGAAAAAATGTTCCGCTAAAAATTCGACGGTGTACGACGAACATGGCGCACAGCAGGCGTGAAGCAGAAGCCGCGGTTTTTTTGCAGAATCAAGCGACGACAGAATTTTTTCGCATTCCGCGTGAAAATTCGGGGCGCTCAAAAAAGAACCTGCAATTTTTTCTGCGACGTGCGGATTTTTACTTCGTCCGCTTTTTGCCAGACTTCGCCGTCAGTATGAAGCCAGAGCGGAACGGTTGTTTTTATGGTCGCTTCGGAAAATTCCATGAGCTGAATTCCGGGGAAAATGTGATGCATTCCGAAAAAAGCCGCAGGAAGAGCCGCCAGAACGCCCGCCACGGATTTTCCGTTTACCGCGCAAAGATTCATTTTTCCGTCAGTGCAGTCTGCTTTCGGACAGAATTTGAATCCGCCGCCTTCGTACCTGTGAACCATGGACGCAGCAAACAGAAATTTTTTCAGCGCAAGTTTTTTTCCGTCGCTGAATTCCATGACGCAATCTGCTTCCGGTGCATGAACGATTTGATTCAGCGCGATGGAAAGATACGTTAATTTTCCCAGACCGAATTTATTCAGCGTTTTTTTCACGAAGGAATGGGACGACCGCTGACAGACCGCCGCATCGAAACCCAGCCCGGAACTCACCACAAAAAGCCGCGTTTTTCTTGAAGTTTCCACTTCGCCCAAATCCACGGAACGGATTTTTTTCTGCGCGATGATATTCCTGAGGATTTTTTTTACCGAACGGGGAATTTTCATGTCGCGGGCAAAATCGTTGCTGGAACCTGTGGGAATGTACGCAATTACAGTCCGGTCAAAGTCGCTGATTCCCTGAACCGCATCGTTTAAAGTTCCGTCGCCGCCCAGAATTACCACGATGCATTTTTTTTCGTGGGAATATTTTTTGCAGATTGATGCGCAGATTTTCGTGACGTCGCCGCGTTCCTTTGAAAAATCAAGCGAATAAGCGATTTTTTTTGATGAAAGCACCGGTTCGATTTTTTTCTTCCAGATTCTGAGGCTTTTTCCGGTGCGCGAAACGGGATTTACGATAAAATGAAGCATGGGCGTAGACTACCACAAATCAAAAATTCTGTCATGGTTTTCCGCGGATTCCGCTACCATTCGAGGGTCATTCCGTCGAACGCAGGTCCTACGTAAAATCCCTGAGATTTCCGCCTCTTTAAATTCGGAAAATCGTCCAGAATCGAATCCACGTAACGGCAAATTTCCGCGTGGCTCATGTTGTGGGTAATGTGCGTTAAATAAACGTTGCAGGGATTCATTTTTTCCGCCGCTTCCAGAGCCTGCCTGAATGAAAAATGCGTTGAATGCGCTTCCTTCCGCAATCCGTCGATGACAAGATGGTGAAGTTGCCCCGAATTTTCCTTGACGCGCTGAATCGATTCCGCGGGAATTTCGTTGCAGTCGGTTAAGTACGCCAGGCTGTGCTTTTTTTTCGCGGAATCCGTGCGGCTGATTAAAAGTCCCAGGTCGTCCAGTGAACCGTGCTTTAAAATTACGGGCAGAAATTCCGCGCCGTTGATTCGGATCGGGCTGGACGGATTTACGTTTTGTGCGCTGGAAATTTTTATTTTCGGTTTGCCGCCGCCTTCTTTCATGGGAGTAAAAATGTAGTCGAATCGGTGATAGATGTCTTTTTCCGCGTGGTCGGTGGTGAAAATCTGCAATCCGTCGCCTTCCGTTTCGTCCGCGCAAAATGAACCGTTCGTCGGGTCAACTGCTTTCGTGTGGCTGAAAATCCGCAGGTCGTCGATTCCGTGGAGATGGTCTGCGTGACTGTGAGTGATGAAAACCGATTCCACCGAAGAAATTTTGTATTTAAGCGCCTGAATTCGGAATTCCGGACCCACATCCACAAGAACGTTTACGGGCGGACAGATGAACGCACTGGAGCGCAAACGGTTGTCTCGCGGATCGGCGGAAGTACAGACCGGACAGCTGCATCCGATGACGGGAACTCCATGACTTGTGCCCGTTCCAAGTAAAATCATTTTCATGACGCGATTCTAAATCTTTAAAGTAAATTTGAAAAGGTGAAAATTTCCGCGGAAAAAAT
>CAZACA010000009.1:8168-22494 GCA_964483515.1 uncultured Treponema sp. | reverse complement strand
GCGGAAATTATACAGAATGATTTTTTTTGGACAAGGGAGCAGGGCAGGAAAAAAAATCGTGGCATTTTTCAGCCGCCTTTCGTATACTGTTTCTGTGTGAAAAAAAATCGAGGAGAAAATCATGGCTGATGAAATTGAAGCAGAAAAAATCGACGTTTCTGAAAATGCTGAAAACGGCGGAAATTCGGAAAAGAAAAAAAGCGAATTCGGCAGGACGCTGAAATCGTACCTGAACAAAGGCGTGGAGGCTTCCAGAAAAGGCATAAAATCCGCGGGAAGTGCCATCGGCGAATTCGGTGACAAATCGGTAATCCGGCTGGACATTGCGCAACTTAAATCTAAACTGGATAAGGAATTACGCAATCTGGGCGAAGCGGTGGCTGCGGAATTTTCTGAATCGGAAAATGTTTCCAGGGAATCGGTTGCGGAAAAATTGAAGGCAATCAGCGACATAAAGGAAAAAATCGGCGAAAAGGAATCGTCGCTTAAAAAATACGAAAAATAATTTTTGCGCGGAATCCGTTCAATTTAAAACGACAATTTAAAAACCGGCGGTGGCAGAAAAATTTTTTTTGTGGTAGAATCCGCGCGCTATGAAAAAATTTTCTGCCGTGGTCAGGACAAATTTCGTTCTTGCCGTTTTGTTTTCGGTTTTGACGGTTTCGTTTCGTGCCGACGTTTCCCTTCTGGCGTTTCCGCTTTCTGCCGGATTCTGTGCGCTTCTCTGCTTTCCGTTTTTTCAGCTTTTCAAAAAAAACAGCGTAAAAAAAATTGCGGCGATTCGGAAAATTTTTCAGTACGAACCGTTCGTTTTCATTTCGGCGTTCGTAATTCAGCGTTCGGGGGAAAAAGGCTGCGCGTTTCTGCATGACGTTTTTTCTGCGCTGATCTGGGTGGCGCTCTGCATTTTTTCCGTGCTGATCCTGCGTTTTCTTTCGGACAAGAGAATCGGAAAAATTTCTGCGGAATGGAAAAATTTTCTGGACGAAAACCGGCCGAAAAAATTCGCGGGTGCCGTAAGAGTTTTCCGCGAAATTCTTGAGTGGGGCGACGCGCTTCTGCAGGCGGTTTTTACGATCATGCTGCTGAATATTTTTATTTTTCAGCTGTACGAAATTCCGTCCGAAAGCATGGTGCCGACTTTTCTGGTAAAAGATCGCGTAATCGTCTTTAAAACTTTGTCCGGACCGAAATTTCCTTTAAGCGACGCGGGAATTCCGTACGTTACCGATTACAGACGGGGCGACATCGTAGTTTTCAGAAATCCGCATTACGGCAGCGACAGAAAAAATGAAGTGAAAACTTTTTTCAGCCAGTTTCTGTACATGTGCAGCCTGACGCTTTTAAAGACCAACACGGACGAAAAGGGCGAAATCAAGGCGGATCCGCTGGTAAAACGCGTGGCGGCAGTTCCGGGCGAACAGATTTATATGCTTGACGGAAAACTCTGGTCGCGCACAAAAGATTCCGCGGAATTTTCGGTGGTGGAAAAGGACGGTGAATACGCTGCGTGGAATTTGAACGACCTTCCGCAAAAAACGAAGGAAAAAATTCAGACCATTCCGCTGACTCAGAACCAGGCTGAAATCACGCTGCAGGTGGAAGAAGAACGGCGGAATCTGTCACTTGCTGAAGCGGCTGCTGAATGCGAAAAACTTTCGGCGGAATTTTCCCGTTATGCACGGTCTCAGGCGGATTCGGCGGAAATTCCTGAACTTCTGGGCGAACGTGATCTGTTCGTGTACAACCTTTTCAGCGCGCTGAACAAAAATACGACCACCCTCATGACGGCAGAAGGCGGCGCAGAATGGACTGACGATTTTTTAAACGGATGGCACAGGGACAACGCGGAATTTCTGGACGAAAATTATGTCTGGCGCGACAGATACAGGGAAGCGTGCTTTAAGCTGAACGTAATGGCGAAAATTTTGTTCGGCAGGCTTCTGGTTCGGAATGCGGAACTTTTAGTGCAGAAAATTCCTTTTGAAAACTGGAAGGACGACGAAATCCGCTCGCAGAATCTGCTTTCCGCGCAGAATTTGTGCTTTTACATTCTGGAAATGGATTTGCGCAACATGATGATTTTTCCGCCCGACGACGAAAACGGAAATCCTTCGTTCATTCCCGAAAACTGCTACTTCATGATGGGAGACAATCGTTATAATTCGCTGGACATGCGCCACAGTTACGAAGAAACGCTCATTTCAGTAACGGAATTCGACAGAAAATCGGTGACGTATTATTCAAACCTGAGTCCGCTTTACGTGAACCGCAGCCGGATTCTGGGCAAGGCAAATTACCGCTTCTGGCCGCTGAACCGTGCAGGCTTTCCCGCAAAATGAATCCGGTTGTATTGATTTTCACGCTGAAAAATAATAAGATGTTATCGCTATGCTAGAAAACACACAAAATTGTACGCAAACCGACGACGAAATTTCTTTAATCGATTTGTTTTCCGTGCTGATACGCTACAGGAAACTGATTGTCGCCGGCACTTTTTCAGTCGCTTTTTTGACCGGACTTTATCTTTTTGTCCTGCCGAAAATCGTTCCCTCCATGAATAAGGCAACTCAGACAGTTTACTATACATTTGACGTGGAACAACTTCCCCGTTCCCTTGCAGACCAGTTACAGCTGAACGTAAAGGATTCCGCGGTTTCCTATTTGCAGGACGCGAAAATTTTTGCCGAATTAAACAGAAAGTACAATCTTTTTGCCGATTCACGCCTGGTTTCGGAAGAATCTTTTAACGCTTCCGTTCGTGCAATTCTGGACGAAAAAAAATCGTTTGTCGTAGAACCGCAGGATAACACGCGGAATGTAAAAAAATCCGCGAATGAAATAAATCTGGTGTGCAGCGTGAGTGCAAACAGGGCGAAAATTCTGGATGAGTTTATGGCGGATTTAGTTGCGCAGACTGAAAGGCATCTGGAAGATTTGATTTTGCCGAAAGTTCAGCGCTTACAGGAAACGAGTGCAGCGATTGTAGAGAAATACGGATTTGAGGCTTCTTCTTCTTCTTCTTCTTCTTCTTCTTCTTCTTCTTCTTCTTCTTCTTCTTCTCTGTTGCGCTACGGCGACATTCTGGCTGATTCCATGCTTGTTTTAAATAATAATGCGCATTTCATTTATCAGGCTGATGATAAGTCAGGGGGGGGGGCATTACAAAAAATCGTCACGGCAAACCCTCAGGGGCGCACAAAAAAGTTTATTATCGCGGTTTTCGCTTCGTTCTTCGTTCTGGTTTTTGTTGCCTTCGCTCTGAATGCAGTGGAAAACGTGAAAAATGATGAGAAATCCTATAATAAAATCAAAACCGCTTGGGAGGAAGGAAAGTAACCCTTTTTTCTGAACACATTACTTGAGTCTACGGGGGGGGGGTACTTAATCGCTCCTGGTAGGAGGAGATTTTATGCCTTTGTTGGAAAATTTTTTTACGCTCTTGAAAAATTTCGCGCTCAGTAACGGATTCCTCTGGATTTGCACGGGAATTTCGTTCGTAATCAGCGCATCAGTCATTCCCCTTGTAATTCATCTGTGCCGCAAGCACGCCTGGTACGATACGGTTGACGAGCGGAAAATTCACAGGGGAAACATTCCGCGGCTGGGAAGCATTGGTTTTGTGCTGGGATTTTTTGTCGGCTGCACGATTTTCGTCATCGTGGAAAAAGATTATTTCAGCATTTTTACGCCGTTTATTTTCGCGGGACTTGTGATTTACGTTTTCGGCATGATCGACGATTTTAAGGATTTGAATGCATCGCTGAAACTTTTTGCGCAGATGGTTGCGTCGCTGATTATCGTTGCAGGCGGTTACAGATTTCACAACATTTTTTCTTTCAGGCTGAACGAATTTTTTTCGATTGTCTTCACTTTTTTCTGGATTGTGGGCGTGGTGAATGCGTACAACCTCATCGACGGAATGGACGGACTTTGCGGCGGACTTGCTTCCCTTACGATTTTTACTTACGGAATAATTTTTACTCAGGTTCAGGGATATTATTCGGCAATCTGCTTCATTCTGGTGGCGGCGGTTCTGGGATTTTTGTGCTGGAACAAACCCAGGGCGAAAATTTTCATGGGCGACGGCGGAAGTCAGTTTCTGGGATTCATGATTGCAGTTCTTCCGCTTTTCAAGACGACGGTGAATTTTGAAGAAAAAAAGTTTTTTATCGTGCTGAATCTGGTTTCAATTCCGCTTCTGGACATAATCGCGGCAATGTGGCGGCGGATTCGGGAACATCGCGGCGTAATGAGCCCTGACAAATCTCATCTGCATCACAAGCTCATGGAACTGGGAATGTCGTCGGTGCAGGTGCTGATTTTTCTGCTTTCGGTGCAGACGGTTTTGTGCATTCTGACGGGAATTTCCATGGGCATAAAAACTTCCGCGGCGCATTTTCTTCTGGCAGCGGTTTTTGTCTTCATGCTGATTTTCTTCGTCACGATTCATTACCTGCATAAATTTATGATAAAAAAATAAGAGGTGTTATGAAAGGAATTGTTCTTGCCGGCGGCTCAGGTACACGGCTTTATCCGGTTACGAAATCGGTTTCCAAGCAGATTCTTCCGCTTTATGACAAGCCGATGGTTTATTATCCCGTTTCGGTTCTGATGCTTGCCGGAATCCGCGACGTACTGATTATTTCCACTCCCAGGGATCTGCCGCTTTTTCAGGAACTTTTCGGCAGCGGAGAAGATCTGGGCATGAAATTCAGCTATAAAATTCAGGAAAAGCCCCGGGGACTCGCTGATGCGTTCATCGTGGGAAAAGAATTTCTTGCAGGAGACGATGCGGCGCTTGTTCTGGGCGACAATATTTTTTACGGACAGAGTTTTACTTCGGTTCTGAAAAGCGCAAAAAAAACGGTGGAAGAAAAACGTCGGAGCGTAATTTTCGGCTATCAGGTGAAGGATCCGTCGGCGTACGGCGTGGTGGAATTCGATTCGGAAGGAAATGCGCTGAACATTGAAGAAAAACCTGCAAGACCAAAATCCACTTACGCGGTTCCGGGCCTTTATTTTTATACGAACGATGTGGTGGAAATCGCGGAAAATTTGTCGCCTTCAGCCCGCGGAGAAATCGAAATTACTTCGGTGAACAACGAATATCTTTCGCGGAAAAAACTTTCGGTGGAAATTCTGGGGCGCGGAATGGCATGGCTTGACACGGGAACTTACGACGGACTTCTGGAAGCGTCAAATTTTATCGCTACGGTGCAGAAGCGTCAGGGACTTTACGTTGCGTGTCTGGAAGAAATTGCCTTTTCAAACGGATGGATTTCCGCGGAAAAACTTCTGTCGCTGGCTGCAACATACAAAACGGTTTACGGCGATTATCTGCGCTACATTGCGGGGGCGAAAAATGTTTGAATTTAAAAAATGCATTTCATCCGGCGGAAAGGAATTCGCGGGACTCTACGAAATTCAGCCGAAAATTTTTGGTGACGGACGCGGATATTTTTTTGAAAGTTACAGCGAAAAAGATTTTTTTGACGCAGGACTCTGCATGAAATTCGTGCAGGACAATCAGTCGTTTTCTACAAAAGGCGTTCTGCGCGGACTGCATTTTCAGACTAAAAAGCCGCAGGGAAAACTCGTGCGCGCGGTTTCAGGAAAAGTTTTTGACGTGGCGGTGGATTTGCGGAACGATTCAGCGACTTTCGGCGAATATTTCGGCGTCGTTCTGGATGCGGAAAAGCAGAATCAGTTTTACATTCCGAAAGGATTTGCCCACGGATTTTTAGTGCTGACGGATTCGGCGATTTTTGCGTACAAATGCACGGATTTTTACGATCCCACGGGCGAAGGCGGAATTCCCTGGAACGACAGGACCATCAGCGTCAACTGGAATTCCGGCGGAAACGCGGATTTTTCTCCCGTAATCAGCGAAAAAGATAAACATCATGCGTTATTTTCACCGCAAAAAAAATATTTTGACATGGACGGAAATTTCTGCTTTCAGGAGGGCACATGCGCAGACTGAAAAATATTCTTGTAACGGGCGGGGCAGGGTTCATCGGCTCGAATTTCATTCATTATCTTTTCGGACTTTCACCGGCGGAAGGAAATCTGTTCGGCGATGCGGATTTTTCGGGCAGCGTGGTGAACGTGGATTCCCTGACTTATGCCGGAAATCCGGAGTCGCTTTCGGACGTTCAGGAAAAATTCGGCGGAAAACGATATTTTTTTGAAAAGGCGGACATCTGCGACAGAAAAAAAATAGATGAAATTCTGCGGAGGTACGAAATCGACACGATCGTGCATTTTGCGGCGGAAAGTCACGTGGACCGTTCGATTCTGGGACCCGAAACGTTTATTAAAACAAATGTTATGGGAACTTTTACGCTTCTGGATGCGGCGAAAAATTTCTGGGCGAAAAACGGAACTTTTTCTGACGAATTCCTTTTTCATCACATTTCCACCGATGAAGTTTACGGTTCTCTGGGCGAAACGGGATTTTTCCGCGAAGATACGCCATACGATCCGCGCTCTCCTTATTCCGCGAGCAAGGCATCTTCCGACCACATTGCCATGGCTTATTTTCACACGTACGGTCTGCCGGTAACGCTTTCCAACTGCACGAACAATTACGGCCCTTATCAATTCCCCGAAAAACTTCTTCCGCTGATGATTTCAAATATCCGCGACGGAAAAAATCTGCCGGTTTACGGAAAAGGCGACAACATCCGCGACTGGATTTACGTGGAAGACCACAATCGCGCAGTTTACCTGATTTTAAAAAACGGAATTCCTGGAGAAAAATACAACATCGGCGGCGAAAACGAATGGCAGAACATTCAGCTCCTGCACAAAGTAATCGAACTGACGGCTGAACTGACCGGAAAATCCGCGGAACAGATCGAAAAAACGATAACTTTCGTAAAGGACCGTCCGGGCCACGACAAACGCTACGCCATTGACTGCACGAAAATCAAGACGGAACTCGGCTGGGAGCGAAAAATGACGTTCGAGGAAGGACTCAGGGAAACCGTAAAATGGTATCTGAAAAACGAAAACTGGGTGAA
Source organism: uncultured Treponema sp. (assembly GCA_964483515.1). GTDB lineage: Bacteria > Spirochaetota > Spirochaetia > Treponematales > Treponemataceae > Treponema_D. The sequence goes on along the minus strand of CAZACA010000009.1, from coordinate 15,466 downwards.
CCGGATTTTAAGCGGCGAATACAAAAACTGGATTAAGCAGAATTACGACGGAATGGGCCGCTGATTCCGTAAAAAAGCAAAAAAAAAAGCCCTTCACGTGGAATTTTTCCGCATGGAGGGTTTTTGATTTTTAAACTTTTTCCGCGGAATTTAATTTTTTCCGCAGCAGTTCTTGTATTTTTTTCCGCTTCCGCAGGGACACGGATCGTTTCTGCCCACTTTGGGGACGTTACGGACGACAGTTACTGACTGCGCCTGCCTTCCGCTTTTCATGGCTGAATTCTGTGCCGAATTCTGCGCGGATTTCGCCATGGCAGACGCTGCTTCCTGATGATGTGCATTCATCTGCCGCGGTTTCTGACCCTGAATCCGTGAAGAAGGCTCCACCTGAACTTTTACCTTGAAAACCCTGCCTGCAACGCCGTCGCGGATTTCGTCCAGCATTTCGTCGAACCGGTTGAATCCGTCGATTTTGTATTCAGTGAGCGGATTTTTGCTTCCGTACGAACGCAGATGAACCGCTTCCCTGAGTCCGTCCAGAAATTCCAGCTGGTCAAGCCACCGCTTGTCGATCATCTGAATGTACTGATAGCGGATGAACATATTCAGGTTCTGCTTTCCGGCGAGCATTTCCTTCTGCGTCAGGTCGTTCTGCAAAATTGCGTCCACACCTTCTGCCGTCAGCTGGTCGTAAGGAATCTGCTGCCCGAACATATTGTAAAATTTGTCCGAAAGGGCGCTCTGACTGAAATTTTTTCCGTGACCTGCTTCGGCAAAAACCGCTTCCACGGAATCCTTTGCGTTCTGCATTACGCGGCCTGCCAGATCTTCGTCTTCAAGAATTTCGTCCCGCTGGTCGTAAATGAATTTCCGCTGCTGATTCAGGACGTCGTCGTAGTCAAGCAGATTTTTCCGGATTTCAAAGTTGCGCTCTTCAACTTTTTTCTGCGCCTTTTCGATGGAACGGTTCAGCATGGGATGATTTATGGGCTCTCCGTCTTTCATTCCGATTCTGCTCATGATTGCCTTCATTTTTTCGCCGCCGAACAGCCGCATCAGGTCGTCGTCCATGGAAATGTAAAATTTGCTTCTGCCCGGATCTCCCTGCCGTCCTGAACGTCCGCGTAACTGATTGTCGATTCGCCTGCTTTCGTGCCGTTCCGAACCGATTACGTACAGTCCGCCCAGCGATTTTACTTCTTCGTAGTCTTTCTGCCACTGAATTTTTTCGGCTTTAAGCGCTTCGTCGAACTGTTCCTGCGTTGCTTCCGTGCCGATTTTTTTTCGTGCGCGGGTTTCGGGACTTCCGCCGAGCTTGATGTCGGTTCCGCGTCCTGCCATGTTCGTTGCAACGGTTACCGCTCCTTTTGCGCCGGCTTCTGCAATAATCAGTGCTTCCCGTGCGTGATTTTTTGCGTTTAAAACTTCGTGACGGATTCCGCGCCTGGTTAAAATCGATGAAAGATGCTCGGATTTTTCCACCGAAACCGTTCCGATTAAAACCGGCTGACCTTTTTTGTGCGCTTCTTCAACTTCCCGTGCAATGGCGTTCCATTTGTCGCTTTCGTTCAAATAAACTTCGTCGTCTTCGTCTTTTCGCGCAACCGGTTTGTTTGTGGGAATCACTACGACGTCCAGTTCGTAAATTTTGCTGAATTCCACCGCTTCAGTTGCCGCAGTTCCCGTCATGCCCGAAAGTTTGTCGTACATCCTGAAAAAATTCTGAAAAGTAATCGTTGCAAGGGTTCTGTTCCGCTGGGCGATTTTTAAATGTTCCTTCGCTTCGATTGCCTGATGCAGACCGTCGCCGTATCGTCTTCCTTCGAGAATTCGGCCCGTAAATTCATCCACAATCTGCACCTGACCGTCCTTTACGACGTAATCTACATCCGCGTTATAAAGGGTGTGGGCGCGCAAAGCCTGGGTAAAATAATGAACGTACTCGAAATTCTGTTCGTCAAAAACCGTCGTTCCTTCTTCAATCAGCTTCTGGGAAAGAAGAATGTCGTTGATTTTGTTCATGCCTTTGTCGGTGAAAGAAACGCGCCTGCTTTTTTCGTCCAGCTTGTAGTCGCCTTCCAGTGCTGCACGTTGTTCCGGCGTCATTTCCACTTCGTCAGGATAATCGTTCGTCTTGGGATCTTTTTTTACTTCCGTGAACCGTCCGATGTATTTGTCGACTTCGTGAAATTTAAACGTGTCGTCTTCGCCCTGGCCCGAAATAATCAGCGGAGTACGCGCTTCGTCGATTAAAATTGAGTCGATTTCGTCCACGATGCAGAAATTGAATCCGCGCTGAACTTTCCGCGAAACGTCAATCTGCATGTTGTCGCGCAGGTAATCGAAACCGAATTCGTTGTTCGTTCCGTAAGTCAGGTCGCACGCATAGGCCGCCTTTCGCGAATCGTTGTCCATGTTGCTTAAAATGCAGCCCACGGACTGACCTAAAAATTTGTAAACGCGTCCCATCCACCTGCTGTCACGTTCGGCAAGATAATCGTTTACCGTAACGATGTGAACGCCTTTTCCGCTGAGGGAATTTAAATACGCCGCACAGACGCACATGAGCGTTTTTCCTTCGCCGGTTTTCATTTCAGTGATTCTGCCCGAATGAAGCACCAGCGAACCCATAAGCTGGCACGGATACGGCCGTTCGCCCAGTACACGGAGAGAAGCTTCCCGCGCCAGGGCAAATGCATCAGGAAGGATGTCGTCCAGCGTTTCTCCGTTCTGAAGCCGGTTTTTCAAAATTTGCGTCTGTTCAGGAAATTGTGAATCTGAAAAAGATTTCGCCCAGGATTCTTTCGCTTCGATTTTTTCAACAATCGGCCTGAGCGCCTTGACTGCACGGTCGTTTGCCGAACCGAATATAAGTGTCAGTAGTTTATCAAACATAATGGGCGGATTATATACAATTTTCTTTCCGTATGCAACTTTCGCGGAATTTTCGTGTCTTAAAATGCAGCGGTTCAGGGGAATCCGGAGCGATTCTTGACAAATTCGCTTGAATTGTCATAATGAACCGAAAAAAATACATGACGAGGAAAAAATGGCTCTTTATCACGAATTTTTAGTTGAAGACAGGGAATTTTCGTCCTACGAAGATTTAAAGGCACATTGCCGGCTGAAAGCGCCCGAAAATTTCAATTTCGCGTACGACATCGTGGACAGGTACACGATAACCGAAAAAGGAAAACGCGCTCTTGTCTGGTGCGATGACAGCGGAGAAGAACACAGCTGGACGTTTGAAGACATTTCCGCCGCTTCCAAAAAAACTGCATACTTTTTAACCACGCAGGGAATTAAAAAAGGCGATACGGTCATGCTGATTTTGCGCCGCCGCTACGAATGGTGGTGGACGATGATGGCGCTGTGCAGAATCGGAGCGATTGCAGTTCCGGCTACAGACCAGCTTCTGCAGAAGGACATTGAATATCGCACGAACGCCGCCGAAATCAAGATGATAATTTCGTACGACAATCCGGTGGTTCAGTCCGAAATCGAAAAAGCGATGCCGAATTCGCCCACGGTAAAAAAACTCGTAACGGTTGGTCCTGCCCGCGACGGATGGATCAGTTTTCATGACGAAGTGGACAAATGCGCTCCCGAATTTCCGCGGCCCGTTGGAGAAGCTGCCACGCACAACGACGACCCCATGCTCCTTTATTTCACGTCGGGAACTTCAGGCTATCCGAAAATGGTTCTGCATAATTTCGATTATCCCATCGGTCACATAATCACCGCGAAATACTGGCACGAAGTAGTCGATAACGGACTGCATCTGACTGTCGCTGAAACCGGCTGGGCAAAATCCACCTGGGGAAAACTTTACGGACAATGGATCTGCGGAACTGCGCTTTTCGTTTACGACATGACGAGTTTCAAGCCCGATAAAATGCTCCAGAAAATCGCCCAGTACGGAATTACGACTTTCTGTGCACCGCCGACGGTTTACCGCTATTTAATCCGCCAGGATCTTTCCAAGTATGACATCAGTTCCGTAACGCGTTTTTCTACTGCGGGAGAAGCGCTGAACGGAGAAGTGTACAATAAATTCATCGAACAGACGGGCAAAAAAATTTACGAAGGCTACGGTCAGACTGAATCCACGATTATCTGCGGAAATTATCTGGACGCGGCAATTAAACCGGGTTCCATGGGCAGACCGTCTCCCGTTTACGACGTGGATGTAGTCAATCCCAACGGAAAAACAGTTCCGGCCGGTGAAGTAGGCGAACTTGTAATCCGTCTGGACGAAGGTCATCCGTTCGGACTTCTGGCGGGCTATTATCGCGACGTAACCCTTACTGCCAATGCATTTGACGGCGGAGTCTATCACACGGGGGACACGGTTTACATGGACGAAGACGGATACGTATGGTTCGTGGGCAGAAAAGACGACATCATAAAATCGTCAGGCTACAGAATCAGTCCGTTTGAAGTGGAATCGGTTCTGCAGAAGCACGATGCAGTCATGGAATGCGCCGTAACAGGTGTTCCCGATGAAAAACGCGGACAGGCAATCAAGGCAACGATCGTCCTTTCGCCCGGATACGAAGCGAGCAAAAATCTTGAAAGCGAACTGTTCGATTTCGTAAAGCACGAAACTGCGCTGTACAAATGCCCGCGGATCATCGAATTCGTAAAGGAACTTCCCAAAACCATCAGCGGAAAAATTCGCCGTGTAGAAATCCGCGAAAAGGACAAGGGAATTCACGACGTAAAACAGGATTTCTAGAGCATGTTCACGGGGTCTACGTCCACTTCGATGTAAACGTTTTTCGGAGGTCTGTAGCCCCACACAAGACGCTTCGCCGTTTCCAGGAGAGGCGTCATTTTTTTTCCGCGGAGGATTATCTGCATCCTGAAATTTCCGTTTACCATTTCCAGCGGACATTCTGACGGACCCAGAATATTTACGCCGGGCAGAAGATTCCGCGACAGAATTGAAAAAGCACCGTCTGCACCGTCTTCCGCGGATTTTTGAAACTGCGAGCGAAAAACAAGCCGTACCAGCCGCGAATAGGGCGGAAAAAATAAAAGCTTACGGTTTTCCAGTTCCGTGCGGTAAAATTCATCGGTTTTTGCCTGAACCGAAAATTTCACTGCATCCGCTGAAGGGCTGAAAGTCTGCACCAGAACTTTTCCGTCGGGAAAAAATCGTCCCGCCCTGCCTGCCACCTGCGTTATGAGCGAAAAAGTTTTTTCTGCCGCGCGAAAATCAGGCAGATGAAGGGAAGTGTCCGCGAGAATTACGCCCACGAGCTTTAAATCCGGAAAGTTCAGCCCTTTTGCCACCATCTGCGTTCCCAGAAGGATGTCGAATTTGCCGTCTTTAAATTCGTCCAGTTTCTGCTGAAGTTCGCCTTTTTTTGAAACCGAATCCGTGTCCAGCCGTATCGTCCGTGCCTGCGGAAATTTCGATTTTACTTCCGATTCGATGTATTCCGTTCCGAATCCTGAATAACCCACGTCCAGCGAACCGCATTCAGGGCATTGCTGCGGCGGCGAAACTGAATATCCGCAGTAATGGCATCGCAGCCGGTTTTCGATTTTGTGAAACGTCATGGAAACGGAACAGTTTTTGCATTTCATTTCAAATCCGCAGTCGGTGCACCTGAAAAAATGAGTGAATCCGCGCCGGTTCAAAAAAAGAATCGTCTGTTTTTTTTCCGCCAGGCATTTTTCGATTTCAGCAGCGAGTTCCGCGGAAATGGACGACGACTGATTTTTTTCCATGGCAAGATTTATGCATTTTATTTCAGGAGATTTTCCGCCCGAAAGCCGCTTTGTAAGGACGTGCTTTTCAACGGATTTTTCTTCCATGGCGAGCCACGCTTCACAGGAAGGAGTTGCGCTTCCCATTACGAGACGTGCCGAATTTTTTTTGCAGCGTACCATGGCAATCTGACGGGCGTTGTATCGCGGAGACGAACCCGATTTATACGACGAATCATGCTCTTCATCGATTATAATCAGCCCCAGATCAGGAACCGGAGCAAAAACTGCACTGCGGGCACCCACCACAATCCGCGCTTCCTTCCGCAGAATCCGCTTCCATTCGCCGAGCCGCTGACTGGGAGTAAGGGCTGAATGCAGGACTGCTACCGTTTCCCCGAATCTCGCCTGAACTGCACGGGTAACCTGAGGCGTAAGGGAAATTTCCGGCACCAGATAAATGACGCCTTTTTCCTGCATCATGATTTTTTCCGCCACGGTTAAAAAAACTTCAGTTTTTCCGCTGCCCGTTTTTCCGTAGAGATAATGCACTGCCTTTTCCGCGGAATTTTTTTCCGAAAGAATTTCTTCCACGGCTTTTTTCTGTTCGCCGCTCAATTCTTTTTTTGCAAAACTTTTTTCGTCTTCGCCAAGTGAAAATCCCGGTGCATCAGTTTCGCGCTTTCCCGACGGAACCATGGCAAAAACGCATTCGCCCACGGAAGAAACGTAAAATCCGCTCATGAATCGTGCCAGGTCAAAAAGTTCGCGGGTCAAAACCGGTTCTGAATCGATGTAGCGCAGTGCAGTACGGATTTTTTCTTCGCCCACGGAACAGGTTGACGGAACGGAATCGTAAACGCCCACGACGAAACCGGTTGTTTTTCTGTTGCCGAATTTTACTTCCACGCGCCGCCCGAAAATTTCCGCAGGATTTTCCGACGGATTGCAGTCGCGGTAGGTGAAAGTCTGGTTCAGCGGAACGTTCAGCGCAACGTCAATGAATCTGCGTACGGTTTGCATTTTCAAAGAATTTTTCAGCGTAACGGGGAATTTCCGCCGCCACACGATTTTTAAACGATTTTAAATCTTCCCAGGCAGGACGCTTTAAAAGTTCGTCGCGTAAAAGTGCGCTGGGATGATACGTGGCAAGAAGTGGAATTTTTTTTGAGCCGAATTCATAATCGAACCATTTTCCGCGGATTGCAGCGATTCCGTCAGAAGTTTTTAAAAGACTCTGCGCGGAAGTTCTGCCCAGCGAAAGGATGAAACGCGGATTTAAAATATTTATCTGGCACTGAAGGAAACCCGTGCACGCAGAAATTTCGTCTTTCATGGGCGTTCGGTTCATGGGCGGACGACATTTTACGATGTTTGCAATGTAGCAGTTCGACGTTCTGCCCAGCGAAATGGAAGAAAGCATTTTGTCCAGAAGTTGTCCCGCTTTTCCCACAAACGGCCGTCCGGAAGCGTCTTCTTCTTCGCCGGGTCCTTCGCCCACCACCAGCACGACGGGAGATTCCACGCCTTCCCCCGGAACCGCAGATTTTCTCGTCCGGCACAAGACGCAATTTTTGCAG
>CAZACA010000009.1:0-8068 GCA_964483515.1 uncultured Treponema sp. | reverse complement strand
GAATTTTCCGGGAAAAATTCCATGTCGTCGGTGAATTCGATTTTTTCGGCAAAAAGTGGAGACGCATAGCCTGCCGCCCAGTCCGCCGTGACGCGCAGAAATTCGTGGACTGCCTTTTTTTCTTCGCCCGTCATCTGTTTCCCCGGGAAATCCGCCGCGCTTCTTCGTAGCATTCGACCAGACGCGGAGTCAGTGACGAAATTTTCCATTTTTCGCCCCACAAAAGTCCTTCCGCCGATTTTTTTTTGTAAAGTTCTTCGTCTTCCAGAAGCAGGTTCACTTTTTCCGCGAATTCCGCCGCATCGTCCCTTACCATGAATCCGCCGTTATCGCCCTGCATTACGTCAGCCGTTCCCATTTCGCCCACCGCCACCACGGGAAGGGAAGAAAGCATGGCTTCCACCGTAACCAGCCCCTGAGTTTCCGTCTTGCTGGGAAAAACGAATACGTCCGAAAATTTATAAAAATAAATCAGGTTATTTCCGTCGATGTAGCCCGTAAAGAAAACCGAAGCGGACAGATTTTTTTTCGCGGCAAGTTCCGAAAGTTCTTCGCGGTACGGTCCGTCGCCCACAAAAAGCAGCACGGCATCAGGATGTTTTTTCTGCACGATTTCCAGAACGTCGTACAGGAACGCAAGATTTTTTTCCCTGACGATTCTGCCCACGAAAAGAAGGATTTTTTTGTCCTGAACGGCAGGAAGTTTCCGGAGAATTCCTTTTTTTATCTGCGCAAATTTTTCTTCGCTGAAATTCAGTTTGGAATTCGGAATTCCCGTGGGAATGATTTTTACCTGACGGTCGATTCCGTATTTTGAAACGACTTCCGCAATCCGTTTTGTGGGTGCAATAATCGTATCCGCGCGCTTTAAATAAAAACGCACCACTTCCTTTCCGATTTTCTGCAGTCCGCGTTCAGGCAGAAACGAAACGTAATTCGCCAGATAATCTTCCCAGAGCGTGTGAAACGTAAAGACGAAGGGAACATGACGATGACGGCAGTAAATTGCGCCGAAATATCCGATCGTCCACTCGGAATTTATGTGAATTACGTCGGGCTGAAATTCGTCCATGGATTTTTTTAAAAAACGCCATTTGTCCAGCCGAACCATCCTGTCTTCCCGGGAAAAAGCCAGCGCCGCAGACGGAATCCGCACGATTTTAAAAGGCGACCGGGAATCATTCGTTTCTTCATCGAAAAATGAACTTTTCTGCTGTTCCTCCGTGTACTCAAGGCAGACTACGCAGACTTCGTGACCTGAACGGGCAAGTTCTTCCGCGTAGGAATGCACCGAAACTGCAACGCCGTTGATTCGAGGAAAATAAGCGTCGGTGAACATTGCGATTTTCATGGGAGCGATTCTAACTCATGCTTGTACTTTCTGCAAGAATCAAGTAAAATCCCGATTCTATGGAAAAGTTTTGTCTTCTAAAGAAAAACATCTTTTTTGCTTCGGTTTTTTGCGTTTTTTTGCAGTTCAATGCTTTTTCGCGCGGAAAAAACGAACTCATTAAAAGCGGAAGTTTCGTTTACGATGCGCTCACTGCCATTGCCACGGAAGAAGGACGTCTGGATTTTTCTGACAGGACGATGATTTCCGCGGGTGATGCGCTTTTTTTTCTGGAAGAATGCGATTATTCATCGTTAAGCGACGGCGGAAAATTGCAGTACGACCGCGTAAAGGAATATTGCGCTCAGGAAGGCAAATCCCTGGGAAAAGATTTCCTGCATCTGGAATTTGAAGCGGAAACGAATTTTGAAGCGTATTACAAATCAAACGACGATTTTGACTGGGAATATTCCCGCTACGACAAAAAACCGCTGTTATACGTTCCCGTAAAAATCGACTGCGGCGACTACTTTACCATGATGTGTGAAGCGCAGTTTGCAAAAAATAAAAATTCCGCGGAAAAAAACGACTGTTACACGAACATTCCCCTTTCAGCCGACCAGATTGACATAAATTTTCCTGACACGGGTTATTTCAGCACGGGAAAAGAATTCGGCGATAAATTCCGCGTTTCCTTTCAGCTGGGTAAGGGAAGCAGTTCGTTTTCACGGAGTCTGACCGGCGACACGGCAAAAAGCGAATATTTTACCGGCGCGAGTTACGGTGAACTGTCGTTTTCGTCGCGGAATTTCCGTTATGCCATGAACATCACCCAGTTCAACGTGGACAAATTCATGTACACCCACGAAGCCGACCTGCGTTTTTTCAGGAAATTCGAATTTTCCGTCATGGAATCGATTCTGGTGAACAATTCCCTGGAACTCCGCTACATGAATCCGTGGACTGTTTACCACGGATTTGCTGCATGGCGCGACTACGGACACAACGAAAGCAACACGTGCGATTATTTTGCGCTGAAACTTACCTGGACGCCGGTGCGGAAAATCAGGCTTTACGGAGAATTCTGCATGACGCAGCTTCAGACGCCGTACGAAACGAGCCATTTTGAAGACGACGTTACGCCGAACGGAACTGCATTTCAGGGCGGAATCGAATCGTTCATTCCTTTGCGGGGCGGATATTTTCACGTATGGCTGGAAGGAACTTACACCGATCCGTACATGTACATAAAGGAAAGCCCGGACTGGACGGTTGCACGGAATTACCGCGAAAATCTGGGCGACACGAAAAAAACTTTCTGGGAATGGCTGGGAACTCCTTTCGGACCGGATACTCTGGCAGGAAAAATTTCAGCGGGCTACGAAAAACCGGGAAAATGGTCTGTGGGCGCGTCGTATCTTTTAAAAATCTGCGGCGAAAATTCAGGAACGAAAATCTTTAAAAATTTTAATTATCACGAAGGCGATTCGTTCAGCGTGGACAATGCGGAAGACACGGCAGCCTGGATTTTTCCCGATTCGTCGAGTCAGGGAGCGGACGAAGCAAAACGCAGGCAGAAACTTTCAACGCCGTCAGGAACCGCGGAATACGTAAACACGATTTCCCTCCGCGGAACGTACTGCCCGACAAAAAATGTTTCGCTTCTCCTTCAGCCGTCGTACACCTTTGCGTTTAACTTTGACAACGATTCAGGCAGAACCGAAAAAGGTTTTGAAATCGCTTTCGGGGCGAACGTAAAAATTTTTTGATCCGGTTCGATTTTTTTTTAGGAAATGAAAATGAAAAAATTTTATAAAGTCGTTTTGTTTTTCTGTGTTTTTTTCAGTGCGGAAATCCGGGCGCAGGTTTCGGTAAATCCTTCCGACGAATTTTACGGATACGCGCAGGGCTGGCATTCCCGGGGAATCGTTCGGAATCTTCCGCCGCTGAGACCGTATCCGCTTGCAAACGTAAAGGCAATCCTTATGGAAGCCATGGAAAACGGTACGGAAAAGGACAGGGAAATCGCTCAGGAAATTTATGACCGCGTAACTGAAAAACCGTATCACGTTTCGGTGGAAACCGATTTTTTCATGAAGCGCGAAATGGAAGAAAAGGACGACGAAAATCAGGCGGAAAAATCCACGTCAAAAATGATTGCGCTTTATCCGGCGGTAAAAGGCGACATCGGTTTTAAGGACGATTTCGTTTCCATCGGCTACGGAGCAGGATTTGCAGTTTCCAACGCAACCGACACCGATTTCATGAAGCAGAATTCTTTTTCGGCACACGACAGCATTTATGACGCATCGGAAATCGGGCCAGTCGACATGTACCTGGACGTGAATGAAGTTCTGGCGTTCGGAAAGGAAAATTTTTATTTTCAGGGCGGCGTTTACCGGAGCGGATATTCGTCATATTTAAACGAAGGGCTTGCGTTGAACGATTCGCGCTACCATTCGGGAAATCTGGCGGTTACTTTCATGAAGGGAAAATTTTCTTTCGTGCAGCAGCTTTCCATGATCGGCGCGACTTCTTCCTACGACGGCGACATCGATACGCTGGAACCCGACAAAATCATGGCGTTTCATTCGTTTGCATTCGATTTATTTCCGTTCCTTTCGGTGGCGTACTACGAAACTTCCGCTTACGGCGAACGGTTCGATTTGACTTATGCGCTTCCGGTTCCGTTCATGGTGGTGCAGGGAATCGGCGGAGCGTCTGACAACGTTGCCATGGGAATTTTAATCGACGTAAAACCTGCGGCAGGAATCGTCTGGGAAACTGACGTCATGTGCGATGATTTTCCCGCGGATGATTTTTTCAGGCTGAATTTCGATTCAAAATACAGGATTGCGGCGCGGACGGGACTGATTTATTCCCCTGAATCGTCGTTTCTGGAGCGGCTGAATTTCAGCTACACCATGATTCTGCCTTACACTTACACCCACTGGCAGTACGATGCGCACACTGATTCGGTCATTTCGCCTGCAACGATCAACTATCAGAACGGAACGAATTCCGGCGTGGCAATCGGCTCACAGTACGAACCGAATTCCGATGCAGTAAAATTTTCCGTGGATTTCAGGCCGTTCAGACGGTTTACTTTTTCGGTGGACACGATTTTTTCACGTCACGGAAACATCGCGGAAACCCTTACCGACGAAGAAGCCGTCCGTTATCTCTGCGCGGAAAAAGGAACTTACGCCACTGACGGTTCAATTTATATGCATTCCATGTTTTCAGGCGGCGACCACGTGAAATCTGCATGGAACGACATGAACTGGCTGAATCAGGAGCACGTTCAGTACAATTTTCAGACCGGCGTAAAAGTCCGCTACGATTTCAGGCAGACAAAAAAAGGCAGGCGCGTTTCGCTGAAGGCAGGCGTGGACGTGGAATACATTCACAATTACGGAGTTTCGGGGGAAATGTTTCCGGGCGGAAGTCTTGACGGAAAATACGATGAAAGCGGCGAACTTATCGGCATAACTTACGGCGGAACGGATTATCTTTTTTCAGATGAAGGGGACGAATCGAAAATTGCAGAAATCGTGGACGGATTTAAATCCCGGTGGAAAAATCAGCTTACGGACAGACTGAACGTTTATTTTAACGCGGGCGTAGAAATCCGTTTTTAGTTCTGCAAAAAAAATCGGGAGGAAAAAATGGGCGTGAACGAACGGATTGATTTTTCAGTCTACACGGAAACTTTTCTGGGCAAGGTGGGCGAACTTACGCTTAAAGGCTCGAACATAAAATTTTTTGAAAATCGTCTGGCGGAAAACCTCCGGATGGCGCTGGAAAAAGTTGATGCAAAAGTGCGGATTTCTTCGGGGCGGCTTTACGTCTGGTGCACGGCGGATTCTTCTGCGGCGGTGTGCTTTGCGCTGGATCATCTTCTGGGAATTACGGGCTGGGCGAAAGTTTCTTCCGTGGAAAAAAATCCTGAGGCGATAAAAAAAGCAGTCCGTGCTGAAGGCGAAAAAGCGTCTTTAAACGGTGCGAAATCATTTAAAATCGAAGCGCGGCGGGAAGACAAAAATTTCTGCATGAATTCGTATCAGATTGCGTCGGAAGCAGCGGGCGTCCTGTTTGACGACGGAACGATGAAAGTTGACGTTCATCATCCTGACGTAACGATTTTTGTTGAAGTCCGTGAAAAATGCTTCGTCTATTCCACGCAGAAAAAAACTCATCGCGGACTTCCGGTGGGAGTGAGTTCAAAGGGGCTTCTGCTTCTTTCAGGCGGAATCGACAGTCCGGTGGCGGGCTACAGGATGATGCGGCGCGGCATGAAAGTCGACTGCATTTATTTTCATTCGTATCCGTACACGTCCGAAGAAGCGCAGAAAAAAGTTCAGGACCTGGCGCAGAAAATTTCGCTTTTCGGCGTGGAAACTCACCTGCACGTAATTCCTTTTACTGACGTTCAGATGCGCATAAAGGAAAAATCGCCTGAATCCTACAGTACGCTGATGCTGCGGCTGTGCATGATGAAAGCGGCAAATCTTCTTGCAGAAAGAATCGGTGCGTCGTGCATAATTACGGGGGAAAGTCTGGGGCAGGTGGCAAGTCAGACCGTGGAAAATCTTTCGGTGACGGAAAGTTTCGCGGAATTTCCCCTGATGCGTCCGTTAATCGGTCTGGACAAGGAAGAAATCGTGGAAACGGCAATTAAAATCGGAACGTATGAAACTTCGATTTTGCCCTACGAAGACTGCTGCGTTCTTTTCAGTCCGCGTCATCCGGTTCTCCGCGCCACAAAAGAAAATGCGGAAGAAATTTACGAAAATCTCCAGGTCGGCACGCTCATTCAAAATGCTTTCGATTCACGGCAAATCTTCCGATATTCAATCAGGGACTTTGTTGGAGAAAAATGGGCGACAAAAAAAACACAGTAAAATTCACGGTTTTCTTTTTGATTTTCTGGGCGGAATGCGCACTGATTTTCGCGAAAGGCGTTCCTGAACTTCTGGACGGCGTGTGGGAAAACGAAACGCGCTACGTAGTTTTCAATGCAGGAAATCCGGCTGAAGGAAATTCCGCGGAAGAAACTGAGGCTGAAGGAAATCCGGCGGAAAACGAAAACGAAAACGATTCGGAATCGTCCGTGAGAATTTCGCTTAAAACTTTTTACGGATGGTACGATGACCGCGCGGTGGAAGACGAAAAATTCAGCAGGGAAAATCCGCGGGAAACGAACGACGCAACGCAGAAAAATCCGGCGGGAACAGTAACAATAAAATTCGTTCCGCTGACTGACGAACTTTTTATGCAGGCTGAAAAAAGCGTGGTGCAGGACGACGGCGACATCCTTACGGCGGAAAATTTTCCCAGCGGCGCATGGAATCTGGAAATGAAATTTTCGGGGCAGAAAGAAATTTATCGCGTTCCCGTGGCAGTTCTGGACGGAAAACTGTACCTGAATTTTCTGATAAAAACCGAAGACAGCGACAATGTAAGCGTTGATTCCTCGCTGAACGGAATTTCCCTTTCTCCGTCGAATCCGCTTCTGGGTTTCTGGCAGGATTTCGGCTCATCGTCGGGAATCCTTTCGTCGCCTCCGTGGTCGCGCACTGAAATTTTTTCGTATTTCGTCACCGATTCCTTCGTTTACAAAATCCGTTACTGGCGCACTGACATGGAATTTGACGGCGAAAAAAAGGCGCTGTTTTCTGACGGAAGCGAAACTTTTTCCGTGCCGAAACATCTCCGCGTGGCAGGCGAAACTTTTACGTGCGTTACGGGCAGACGAACCAGAATCCGCAGCGTGGAAAAAAGTACGAATTTTCCGCAGCCTTTCGTGCAGAATTCCGTTCTGGTGCAGAAAAAACGGACGGACGAAAATCAGAATGAAATTTCGTATTCGGTAAAAGTCGCTACGATTTGTGCACTGGGCGAACCGTACCTGACGAACGTTCCGGGCAGGACGCTGGAAGAAATCATCGCCGAAAACAAAACGAAGCCGCGCCCGGAAGCAGAACCGCTTTTTCCGCCCCGGGGAATTTTAAATTTCGACCGGAGCATCGTGAACGACGAAAGCGAAGACTTCAACCGCAGGATGCTGGACTGGGGAAAGTAAGTTCCGTTTTGTTACGCACAGAAAAAAAATCAGCGGCGTTTTACGAACTGAATGTAGTCCAGGTTCATGCCGGTGTCGCCGGTTTTGGTGTCGCAGTTTGCCTGAATCGTGATTAAAATCGTGCGCGGTTCGTCAATCGTAAAATAAATGGGTGCGCGGGTGGTCATTTCCCATGTTCCCAGCGGCGGATTGCTGGGATAAACGCGGTAGGGAATGTTGTCCAGATAAACGTAAAATGCGCTGTGGTCAAGGTCGGTGGCTTTTTCCCGCAGAAGGCATTCGTATGTTCCCGCGGCGAATTTTACCTTCAGTTTTGCGGTGGATGCTTCAGTCAGAAGTCGTGCGGCGAAATTTCCGCTTGCGTCCGTGTCCTGAAAAACCATGAACTGATTCAGCAGCATGGATTCCACTTCGTACTTGATTCCGATGCCCGAATATTCGATTACGGGAAGTTCCGTCAGAAGCGGCGGCGGAGTCTGCGAATCTTCGATTTTCAAAAATTCGCTTTCCTTTGTGGAAGTGCATGAAAAAAACGAAAGCGAAACGACCGCAGCAAAAAAGCCAAAAAAATGATTCCTTTTCATGCGCTGAATTATAACAGACAAGTTTTTTTTTCAAAAGGGGTTGCGGAATTTTTTTTGCAGCGGAAAGGG
>CAZACA010000008.1:0-22560 GCA_964483515.1 uncultured Treponema sp. | reverse complement strand
AGATTTTGACTGAGTAGCATCTGCAATTCACCTTTAAAAAGCTCTTGTTTATTCAGGAGCTTTTTTTGTTTTAAAAGTTGCAGAACCGATATCTTGACAATTTTTTAGATTTTGTCATAATGACGAAAAAAATTGAATCGAATTATAAAATCGTAAAAAAAATTTCATCTTTTTTGGGGGAATTTATGGCGAAAAAATACGCTTTTTTGTTTCCGGGTCAGGGCGCACAGGCTCCGGGAATGGTAAAGGACATTGCGGAATCGTTTCCATCGGCAAAAAAAGTTGTGGATGACGTTTCTGCGATAACCGGCGTGGACATGCAAAAACTTTTGTGGGAATCAGACGCTGCACTTCTGAGCCGTTCGGACAACAGTCAGATTGCCATTACAACCGTTTCCATTGCGATTATGACGGTTCTGAAGGAAAAGGGAATCGAACCTGATGCCGCCATGGGATTCAGTCTGGGCGAATTTCCTGCGCTGTATGCTGCCGGAGTTCTGTCGTTTGAAGACGTCATAAAAGTTGTTCGTCAGCGCGGACTTGTAATGCAGAAAGTTTGTGACGAAATCGCTTCAAAAAACGAAGGACACGCGCCCGGAATGACTGCCGTTATCGGTCTGCCGCCTGAAAAAGTAAAGGAAATCGCCGCTTCCGTAAAAGATGCATACGCCGCCAACATGAACAGCGTAAAGCAGACGGTTGTAAGCGGAACTTTCGATGCCTTGAGTGCAGTGGAAAAATCCGCGGTGGAAGCAGGTGCAAAACGTGCGCTCCGGCTGAAAGTTGCAGGTCCTTTTCATTCGCCGCTGATGCAGGATGCCGCAGTAGAATTTGAAAAAGTCCTTGCCGGCGTAAAATTCAGCGATCCGAAAATTGCGCTTTTTTCAAACGTTTCCGGAAAACAATGCGTTTCAGGCGACGAAGCAAAAAAATCCGCAGTACTTCACCTGACGCATCCGGTTTTGTGGACGGACGAAGAAAATTGTCTTGCCTCGCTGATGAAATCCGACGGTTTTGAATCGTGGTCGGCACTGGAAGCAGGACCCGGAAAAGTTCTGGCAGGACTCTGGGCAAACACGGAATTCGCGCCGAATTTGACGGTTCTGCCCGTAAACACTCTGGATTCAATTTCTTCGCTATAAATGGGGGATTTTATGCTGCTTGAACAAAAAAAAGCGCTTGTTACTGGAAGCAGCCGCGGAATCGGACGGAAAATCGCTGAAGTTTTTCTTTCCAACGGCTGTGAAGTTTGGGGAATGTGCACGAAAGAATCCGCGGGAAAAGCGGAACTGGAAAAAATTGCTCAGGATCACGGAACGAAATTTCACGAATTTTACGCCGATGCAGGAAACGCTGAAATTCTTACTTCGGCGGTAAAAAATGCCCTTGCAGAATCAGGCGGATTCGACGTTCTTGTAAATAACGCAGGAATTACGCGGGACACGCTGAGTTTCCGCATGAAAAAAGAAGACTGGGACAGCGTAATTGCAGTGAATCTGACTTCGGCGTTTTTAGTCTGCCAGATTGTTTCCAACGACATGATTCACAAAAAATCGGGTTCCATAATCAACATGGCTTCCATCGTGGGAATTCACGGCGGCGCAGGTCAGGTAAATTATTCGGCGAGCAAAGGCGGACTCATTGCGTTTTCAAAATCCCTGGCAAAAGAAACGGGAAGTCGCGGAGTTCGTGTAAACTGCATTGCTCCGGGATTTATCGAAACTGACATGACGGGCGCAGTGAAGGAAGAAATCCGCAGAACGTGGATTGACGGAATTCCTTTGAAGCGCGCGGGAAAGCCTGAAGACGTTGCAAATTCGGCACTTTTTCTGGCGAGCGATCTTTCTTCGTATGTTACGGGGCAAGTTTTGGGTGTAGACGGCGGAATGGGCTGCTGAAATATAAATTTTAACGAGGTGAAAAATGCGTAGAGTAGTTGTAACTGGTCTTGGTTGCGTTTCTCCGGTGGGAAACAGCGTTGACGAAACTTGGGCTGCAATTCGTGCAGGAAAAAGCGGAATTGCTTCCATCACACGGTACGATTCGACTCCGTTCAAGGTGAAATATGCCGCAGAAGTGAAAAATTTCGACGCGGAAAAATACATGGACGCTCCATCAGCGCGAAAAATGGCGATGTTTTCAAAATTTGCCGTGGCTGCTGCAAAAATGGCGCTGGAAGATTCGTCTCTTCTGGACAACAGGGAAGTTCTTGATAACGCAGCGATTTATCTGGGCGTGGGAATCGGCGGACTGGAAGTAACCGAACACAGTTTGAAAAGTTATTTTGAATCCGGCATGAAACGAATTCCTCCGATGACAATTCCTGAACTCATTCCGAACGAAGGCGCGGCAAACATCAGCATAAAATTCGGCATTCACGGACCTGCGCATACAATCGCAACGGCATGTGCTTCCGGTTCAGACGCTCTTGGTCAGGCGCTTGATTACATTCGTGCAGGACGAAGCGACGTGGTTCTGGCAGGCGGCGCGGAATCAACGCAGAACGGTTTCGCGAACCTGGGCTTTACGGTTCTGCAGGCGCTCAGTTCAAAATGGGCTGACAATCCCGAAAAAGCGTGCCGACCGTTCGACAAACAGCGCGACGGATTCGTTATGGGCGAAGGCGCGACAATTTTAATTCTGGAAGAATACGAACACGCAAAAAAACGCGGTGCAAAAATTTACGCGGAACTTGCCGGTTACGGTGCAACTTGCGACGGTTATCATCTGACCGCTCCGAATCCCGACGGAATCATCGGTGCGCGTGCCATGACTCTTGCCATGAAAGACGCGGGAATCAGGCCGGAAGACGTAACCTATTACAACGCCCACGGAACTTCCACGCATTTGAACGATTCAGGCGAAACGGCGATGCTTCATATGTCATTCGGTGAAGCGGCAAAAAAACTGCACATTTCGTCTACAAAAAGCATGCACGGCCATTGTCTGGGAAATGCAGGCGCACTGGAAGCCATGATTTGCGTAAAAGCCATTCAGGAAGGATTCATTCCGCCCACAATCAATCTGGACGAAGTTGACGTAGAAGGCGGATGCGACCTGGATTACACGCCGAACAAAGGAATCGACACGAAAATCGACGTTGCCATGAGCGGAAATTTCGGATTCGGCGGACACAACGGAATCGTAGTTTTCAAAAAAGCGGAATAGCGGGGCGACCATGGAAAAATTTACCGACATCGAATCGCTTCTGCCCCACAGAAAACCGTTTCTTTTCGTGGATTCCATCGAAAGTTACGACGAAAAAGGCTGCGTCTGTACCAGAAAATTCACTGACGAAGATTTTTTCTTCAGGGGACATTTTCCTGAATATCCCGTCGTGCCTGGCGTGATTTTAATCGAAACCATGGCGCAGGGCGGAGGAGCAGCCCTCAGTCTGCAAAAAACGTTCGCGGAAGGAAGTTTATTTTTTCTTGCCACGGTGGACAAAGTAAAATTCCGGAATCAGGTTCGTCCGGGCGATACCGTGCGAATGGAAATTTCAAACATCCGCGTCAGTGCAAAAATGGTAAAGCAGTCGGGCAAAGCGTTTGTGGGCGAAACTCTCTGCGCCGAAGCCGAATGGATGTGCCTTGTAGGTTCAGCAAAATAATTTTTTCCCCGATTCGTCGGGGATTTTTTTATGATTTTTTGCGACAGTCACATTCACGCTGCCCTCTGCAAAAATTTTCCCTGCGTAAATTCTGCTTCCTGCGCCCACGAAAAAAACGAATTTTTTTTGCAGGAAAAAATCGCCGGGGAAAATTCTGCAAAGCGAAAAATTTTCTGCGGATTCGGGCTTCATCCGCAAAATCCTGATGAAAATTCTGCTTTTTTTCTGGAAGAACTTTTGCGTCAGAAAAGAATTTCGTTCATCGGCGAAACGGGATTCGATTTTTTTACGGCTGAATTAAAATCCGCGGAAATCCGGCAGAAAAAATGTTTTGAAACGTGCCTTGAACTGGCAGAAAAATTCGGCGTTCCCCTCGTGATTCACAACCGGAAGGCGCTGGAAAAAATTTTTTTTTATTCCGCGGAACTCAAAAAATTGCGCTCAGTGATTTTTCATGCGTTTGCGTTTTCTTCCGTGGAAGCGTTTGCGATTTTAAAAAAAATGGACAACGCTTTTTTTTCGGTGGGAAGTCAGATTCTCAGGGGAAACAAAAAATCCGTTTCATGCGCACAGAAAATTCCGGCTGAAAAAATTCTGCTGGAAACCGACGCACCGTTTCAGACTTTAAAAGGCGAAAAATTTTCTTCACCTGAACGAATTTTTGAAATTTACGAAACATTTTTTTTCCTGCGCGGAGAATTCGGCGAAGAAAATCGTGAAAAAATCGGCGGAAAAATCTGTGAAAATTTTTTGCAGGCGTTTTCTTGACTTAAAAAATGTATTTAATTATTATGAGCGAAATGAAAAATTGCCGGCTGGAGTCGGTTTGGAGTAAAAAATGGGTGTTGTAAAGACAATTCTTCTTGTCGCTTTTGTAATAATCTGCGTTCTTTTGATTCTTCTTGTTCTTGTTCAAAACGAAGACGATAACGGCATGGGAAGTGCTTTCGGCGGCGGACAATCGACTGCGTTTGGTGCGCGTTCAGCCAGCGTTCTTACAAAAACTACGGGCGTTCTGGCGGGACTTTTTTTTGTCGTAGCGTTTTCAATTTCGCTTTTAAATAAGGCGCCTGCAAAAGACGATTTGTCATCGACGGTAAGGGAAGTGCAGGGCGAATCTTCGGCTGCGGAAGCAGAAAGCGGAAACTGGCTTCAGGACGAACTGGAAAATTCCCAGAAATAATTCAGCCGGCAGAATTTCGTTTTCGCATTGGAGGATTTTATGTGCTTTTCAAAAATTTTTTCGCCCAAAAGTATAATCGTTAATCTTGAAAGTGAAGAAAAAGACGAACTTTTTGAAGAAATGGTTCAGTCCATTCACGTTGCGTTTCCAGAAGTCGACCGGGAAGAAGCGTTGACTGCCCTTCGCGAACGTGAAAAATTGATGAGTACGGGAATTGTCCACGGAATCGCGGTGCCACACGGAACCTGTGCGTCGGTAAAAGGATGCGTTGGTGCCCTTGGAATCAGTCGCGGCGGAATCGACTACAATTCGCTGGACGGAGCGCCGGTAAACATCGTTTTTATGCTTCTTTGCGGCACAAAAGACAATGAACTTCATCTGGAAGTTTTAAAAAAAATTGCGGAAGTTTTGAAAAATCCTGAATTTGCAGCGAATCTTTTCGACAAAACTTCGGCGGAAGACGTTTTCGACGCTTTGTGCGCAGCGGATTCAAACTAAATTTTTTCGTGCATTCATTTAAAAAATGTCCTGAAAATCTGAATCTGACAGGAGAAAAAAATGGCAGCGGAAGAAATTGACGTTATAAAACATTTACTGGACGTGGAGCGTGAAGCGTCTGCGATGATTTTGGATGCCCAGAAAAAGGCGGACGAAAAAATTGCCCAGGCGCGTGCTCAGGCAGAAACTCAATTCAAAGAAAAATATTCGTCCGTGGTGGCGGAAATCGAAAAAAATGAAAATGCGGAAAAATCGAAAATCGAAGAAAAACATTCCGCGGAAATCGAAGACTATAAAAATTCGCTGAATTCCAACAAAAAAGACTTTTCTTCTTTCAGTGCGTTGATGGAAAAAATTCTTTTTGCGTAGGAGAATTTTATGGCGATGGACAAATCTGCGGCGGATTCTTTTGTTTATGCGAAAGCGAGCGGAATGCTGGCGAAATCTTTCGTGGGCGAACGTGCGCGTCAACTTTTTTCGTTTCATACGCTTCAGGAACTCTGGGCGTTTCTGTTCAAAAAGGAAGTTCCCGTCGTGCCTGAAACCCTTCTTGCAAAGGCTCTGGAAAACGAAGCGTTTGAAAATTTTCTTTCCGCGTACGAAAATCTTGTGGGAAATTATTCTCAGCCCGAACCGGTTCTTCTGACGCTTCTGCATAATTTCGACTACGAAAATTTAAAGGACATCGGTGCGTCGCTGGCGCTTTCAGAAAAAAAAATGCCCGTTATTCACAATATTTCGCCGTTCAACATCATCGATTACGACAAATGGCCGAAAATTTCCGCGATTACAGCCGGCGGACCTTTGTCATGGTACGATAAAATTCCTGAAATCAACGAACAGCACACGGTGAATTACAAAATCGACTGCCAGTACACGCGGGAATTGTGGGATTCAGTAAAAAAACTGAAGAATCCGTGCCACGATGCGGTTTTTGAACTTCTGGGCGAAAAACTCAGGATTGACAATGCAGTTTGGGCGATTCGGCTCAGGCTTTATTACGACATGAAAAAAGACGACGTAATTCCGCTTCTGGCTTATTCCACTGAAGAAAAAAAATCCACCGATTATCTTGCCGCGGACGCAATCAAAACGCTGGACTGGGATCTGGATAATTTCGATGCGTGGAAAAAATGGCATTATGCGCATCTTTTGAATCCTCACGAAGAAGGCGTAATCTGGAACGTTGACCCGCGGTGGATTTCAAATGCGTACAAAAGCGAATACGTTCACAAAGCCTACAGACTTTTTCATAAATATCCGTTTACAGCCTGCCCCCTGGTATGCTGGTTCATAATTAAGCGAAACGAGCTGGATAACATTCGTACTGCTTCGGAAAGTTTGCGTTTAAGCGTAAATTCCGTCCAGGCAATGCAGATGGCCGGCATCTCGGAGGTAATTCATGGTTAAAACGACGACTATGCGGCTGATTGAGCTGATGGTTCTGCGGGAAGACATTCACGCTGTTTTGAAATATCTGGGCGAACTGGGCGAATTTCAGTTTCAGGACGATTTCAGTTCCGCGAATGACGACAAAAAACTGAATCCGGATGCGTCGGTTTTTGAAAAGTTGCAGCAGGTTCGGGTTGCGCTGGATTTGCCGGATCTGGACGGTTACAGAGGCGCACTTTCGCTTCCTTCCGCGGAAGATTTTGATTCAGCCACAAAAATCATAAATTCCGTGGAAACGCTGCACGAAGACGAATTAAAGGCGGCGGACGAAGAAAAACGTGCAACATCTGCCTATGCCGAAGCGCTGGCGTTTTCAAATTTAAAGGTTTCGTATTCGGAACTGGAATCCCTTTCGTTTTTAACGCTGCGAATCGGAAAAATCGACCCGTCAAAAATCGACATTCTGCGCGAAAAAATCGGCAGCCGCGGAATAATCGTTCAGCTGGGCGACGACCGCTCGCGGATTCTGGCTGCTTCGTCAAAAAAAGCGCGTTTTATTCTGGACGGCGAACTGAAAGATGCAGGATTCGTGGAAGTGGAAATTCCCAAAGATTTCAAGGGAATTCCTGATGATGTTCTGATTACGCTGAAAGTGGCGAAAGAACAGGCGATTTTAAAGCTGAACGAAATTCAGACTGAACGGAAAAATTTCGCGGAAACGCACAAAAACGAACTTTTCAGGCTTTTGCAGTCGTTTTCAGTGGGCAGTCAGGTTTACGACGTGGAAAATTCCCTTGAATCCACCGAATTTGTGTATAGGATTACGGGCTGGATTCCTGCGTATTTAACCCGCGAAGTAATAAAATCTCTGGACGAACTCACCCACAGCCGTACAGGAATCAGGGAATTTTTGCCGGGCGAAGTTCCGTCTGTGATTTCGGGCCGCGAAAAAGTTCCCGTAAAAGTCAGGCACGGAAAAATCGTATCGAATTTCGAGCGGATGATTTTCAGTTACGGTTCGCCGCTTTACGGAACGATTGACCCCACGCCTTTTGTTGCGCTGTTTTTTACGATTCTGTTCGGAATAATGTTCGGCGACGCGGGACAGGGACTTTGTTTTTTAATAATCGGAATTCTGTGCTGCCTGAAAAAAATAAAAATTTCGGGCTGGGAAAAATTCGGCGCGGTTTTTTGCTGCATCGGAATTTCCAGCACCATAATGGGACTTTTGACCGGCGAATTTTTTGCAAACGAAAAAATTCTGGAGCCTTTTGCGCTGTTCGTAACGGGAATTTTCGGAAAGCCTCATGCACCGATTTTAAAGATGATGCCTTCCAGCGACCCTTCGTCCATTACGCGGATGTTTTCGTTCTTCGGATTTACCATTGCGGTGGGATTCATCATCAACACGTGCGGAATCGTCATCAACATCATAAATAATTTTTCACTGAAGCGATTCGGCAGGGCGATTTTCAGCAAAACCGGAATTACAGGCGCGATTTTTTTCTGGTACGTGATTGCTTTTGCGCTCAGGGTGGCGTTTTTTAAGCATTCTCCGGCGGCTTACGACTGGATAATTATCGGCGGTTCGCTTTTTTTCACTGCATTCGGCGAAGTTTTTCAGCGGATTGTGGACGGCGAGCGACCGATTCTGGAAAACGGACTTTTCAGCGCGATAATCGGTGCTGTGGTGGAAATTATCGAAGTGATTTCGTCTTATCTTTCAAATACGGTCAGTTTTGTCCGCGTGGGTGCATTTGCCCTGGCGCACGCAGTTTTGGGCTACATCATAAATTCGCTGGTGGAAATTACTCCTGGCGCGGGCGGAATCGTGGTGGCGGTTGCAGGAAATGCCATCGTGGTGGTTCTGGAAGGAATGATTGTAGCGATTCAGGTTGTCCGCCTTCAGTACTACGAATTCTTTTCAAAATTTTTCAGCGAAACGGGACGGGAATTCAAGCCATTCGCGTTTTCGTACAAAAAATAGGAATCGGCTGCTTTTGCAGTTTTTATATCGACTAAAAATAAGAGGTGTTTTTATGAACAAAAAAAATTGGATTGCATTGTCTTTGATGATGATTGTTTCTGTTGCGGCAATTTTCGCGCAGGAAGATGCAGGTGCAGTTGAACAGGCGGCTTCTGGACTCGGTTCTGCGGTAAAGTATGTGGCGGCGGCTCTTGCGGTAGGAATTGCGTGCATTGGCGGCGGTTCCGCGGTAGGAAAAATCGGTTCGGCTGCCATGGGTGCCATGAGTGAAAACGCTGAACTTTCCGGAAAAGCGCTTCCGTTCGTCGGACTTGCTGAAGGAATTTGTCTCTGGGGATTCCTTGTGGCATTGTTCATCATAATCATGTAATTTCAGGTTTTTGATTTGGAATATTTTGTAATTGGAGAGCGGGAACTTGTTCTGGGCTTCAAACTCGTGGGCGTAAAAGGAAAAGCCGTTTCAAACAGACAGGAAGCGCTTGATTCATTTAACAAAATGACGGGTCAACTTTCTTCGGTGAATTCCTACGCCGAACAAGACAGGCCCAAAGTTCTCATTCTTACGGAAGACGTTGCCGATATGCTCGACGAAGAAGTTCAGTCGTGGCAGATGAAAGGCAAAGCCCCCCTCATCGTGGAAATCCCGGGACTTCAGGGTCACATTCAGGGAAGAAAAACCCTTACTGATTCGATTCGTGAAGCCGTGGGAATTCAAGTTTAGCCGAATTTTCTGCGGATTTTTTCAGCAGGAAAAAAATTAAGGGTGTAATCATGGAAGAATTGCGTTCTGCGGAAGTTCTGGACAAAGAAATCCGTTCCGACAGCGTAAAAAAATCGGAAAAGATTCTTTCAAAAGCGGAAGAAAGCGCGAAACAGTTAATCGAAGGCGTGGACAGTCGCGTTTCCACGGAAAAAGAAAAAGCGGAAAAAATTTCCCGCGGAAAAATCGATTCGTACGAAAAAAACATAAACGCTTCAATGCCGCTGGAAAAGCAGCGTTATCTGGTTTCGTACATTCACAATTCACTGATCGATGCGTTAAACGAATATTTTGAAAATTTGGGCGAAGACAAACGGCTGGAAGTAATCCGTCGTCTGGCTGAAAATGCAAAATCCGCAGTTGCCGAAAAAAACGTGGATGCAGTGGTCGTGGGATTCGATCTGGCGAAATCTGAAAAAATGTTGAAGGGCGTGTTCGGAAAAAATCTTTCGTCGTGCAAAAAAGGCGAAGAAATTCTTCTGGCAGGCGAAAAAATCGACGGATTTAATTTCCGCGAAGGAATCGTTTTAAAATCCGCGGATTCAGCCGTAACCTGCCGTCTCACCCTTGATGAAAAAATAAACGAAATTCTTGGCGAAAAGAGTTGTCTTCTCGCTGAAACACTTTTTGGCGGGAGGTTGCCTGAATGATTGTCGGTAAAATTACCCGAATTTCCGGTCCAATCGTTTACGCGGAAGGTCTTGAAAAATGCGGCCTTTACGACGTGGTGGACGTGGGCGAAAAAAAACTCATCGGTGAAATTATTCGTCAGAACGAAGGAAAAGCCACCATTCAAGTTTACGAAGACGTTACGGGAATGCACGTGGGCGAAAAAGTTGTGTCCAGCGAACGACCGCTTTCGCTAAAACTGGGGCCCGGTCTGGTGGGAACGATTTACGACGGAATTCAGCGTCCGTTAAAGGAAATGTACGAAGACGGCGGCGCGTTTTTGCTTCCCGGTCAGCGGACAAATGCCATCGACACGCAGAAAAAATGGAATTTTACGCCGGCAAAATCATCGGACGGAAAAGAAATTTCTGCCGGAACTGCCATCGCTCCGGGAATGGTTTTGGGCGAAGTTCAGGAAACCGGTTCAATTCTGCATAAAATTATGGTTCCTCCTGCAATCCGCGGACGTGTTTTAAAAACTTTCAGCGGAAAAGGTTCGTACAACGTGGACGAAATCATTGCCACCACGGAACTGGGCGAAGAAATTTCCATGAGTCAGTACTGGCCGCTGCGAAAACCCCGTCCTTTTGCGCGAAAACTCGAAGTTTCCCAGCCGCTTGTAACTGGTCTGCGCGTAATCGACGTATTTTTTCCGCTTTCAAAAGGCGGAACTGCTGCAATTCCGGGCGGATTCGGTACGGGAAAAACCATGACTCAGCATGCCATTGCAAAATGGTGCGACGCTGATTTAATCGTTTACATCGGCTGCGGCGAACGTGGAAACGAAATGACTGATGTTCTCACGGAATTTCCTACGCTGATTGATCCGCGGACAGGGCGCTCCCTCATGGAACGGACGATTCTGATTGCAAACACGTCAAATATGCCTGTTGCCGCGCGCGAAGTTTCACTTTATTCAGGAATTACTCTGGCGGAATATTATCGCGACATGGGAATGCACGTGGCGATTATGGCGGATTCTACCAGCCGATGGGCGGAAGCGTTGCGCGAACTTTCAGGCCGAATGGAAGAAATGCCCGCGGAAGAAGGATATCCTGCGTATCTGCCCACAAGACTCGCGGAATTTTACGAACGGGCGGGACGGGTCGATTCCCTCTGCGGAAAAGAAGGTTCTGTCAGCGTAATCGGTGCGGTTTCTCCTGCCGGCGGCGACTTTTCGGAACCTGTAACTCAGCACACAAAACGATTCATCCGATGCTTCTGGGCACTTGACCGCGAACTTGCAAACGCACGTCATTATCCTGCCATCGGATGGATAGATTCGTATTCGGAATACGCTTCGGAAATAAAGGACTGGTGGGACAAATTCGATCCGCGATGGGCTTCAATCCGCGTAAAGGCACTGGATTTGCTTAAGCGCGAACAGCGGTTGCAGCAGATTGTACGGTTAATCGGTGCAGACGCTTTGCCTGACAGTGACCGGCTGATTCTTTCGGTCTGCGAAATGATTAAAAACGGATTTTTGCAGCAGAACGCATTTGATTCCGTGGACGCATATGCCGTGCCCGAAAAACAGGTGCAGATTCTTCTGCTGATGATGACGTACTACGAAAAATCGCTGAAAATCGTGAAATCAGGCTGTCCGCTCATAAAAATTATGGAACTTCCCGTGCGGAACGAAATTATCCGTGCAAAAAGCGAAATTCCCAACGACAAACTGGACGAACTGGTTACAATTCAGAATCATCTTGACGACCAAATGGCGGAACTGGAAAGAATGTACCGCAAGGATATTGCTGTATGAAAGGAATCGAATATTCTGGTTTAAATTCGGTGGACGGCCCGATTGTTGCCGTAAGACGAAGCGAAAATTCTTCCTACGATGAAGTGGTTTACGTGCGCGACAAAAAAGGCGAAAAAAGAACCGGACGAATCATCGACCTGAACGAAAAAACGGCTGTCGTGCAAATTTTCGGAAGCACTACCGGACTTGACCTGGAAAGCACTACTGTGGAATTTTTGCAGGAACCCATGGAATTGCGCGTGGGAAAAGGACTTCTGGGCAGAATTTTTAACGGTCTTGGCGAACCCATTGACGGTTATCCGGAAATCGTTTCGGACAAAAAAGTAAACGTCAACGGAAATCCCATCAATCCGTACGCACGAGTTTATCCGCGGGATTTCATTCAGACAGGAATTTCTTCCATCGACGGAATGAACACCCTTATCCGCGGACAAAAACTGCCGATTTTTTCAGGAAACGGACTTCCCCACAACAAACTGGCGGCGCAGATAATCCGTCAGGCGAAAATTCTCAACAGTTCGGAAGAATTCGTCATGGTTTTTGCGGGCATGGGAATTAAATACGACGTGGCGCAATTTTTTAAGCATACTTTCGAGGAATCCGGCGTTCTTTCAAAAGTCGTCATGTTTCAGTCGCTGGCAGATGCTCCGTCCATTGAACGAATAATTACTCCGCGATGTGCACTTACGGCGGCGGAATATCTGGCGTACGAATGCAATATGCACGTTCTTGTCGTAATGACCGACATGACGAACTATTGCGAAGCGTTGCGCGAAATTTCTACGACCCGCGGCGAAGTTCCGGGCAGAAAAGGATATCCGGGATATCTGTATTCAAATCTGGCGGAACTTTACGAGCGTGCAGGAAAAATTCAGGGCAGCACCGGTTCCATTACGCAAATTCCCATTCTTTCCATGCCGAACGACGACATTTCGCACCCGATTCCTGACTTGACGGGCTACATTACGGAAGGACAAATCGTTCTTGACCGCGAAATGAGCCAGAAAGGAATGTATCCGCCGGTTTCAGGTCTGCCGAGTTTAAGCCGACTCATGAAAGACGGAATCGGTGAAGGAATGACCCGGGAAGACCATGCGCCTGTTTCAAGTCAGCTTTTTGCGGCGTACAGCAAGGTAAAAACCATCCGGAATCTGGCGTCGATTATCGGCGAAGAAGAACTTTCTGAACTGGACAGATGTTATTTGAAATTCGGCAACGAACTGGAAGCGAAATTTTTCACTCAGGGCGAATACGAAAATCGTTCCATCGAAGAAACCCTTGATCTGGGCTGGAAAATTTTGTCAATCCTTCCGCGGGAAGAACTTTACAGAATCAAAAACGATTTAATCGACAAATATTTGCCAAAAAAGGAATAGAAAAATGGCAAAACTGAACATTGCGCCCACAAAATCAAATCTGCTCGCCGTAAAGGAACAGCTTGCCATCAGCACGGAAGGCTACGACCTTCTGGAGCAGAAGCGCGAAATTCTCGTTATGGAACTCATGCGGATTGTGGAGCAGGTCAAACTTCTGGAAAATCAGATGGACAAATGCGTTTCCAGCGCGTATCCGGCCCTGAAAAATATGCTGATGACGGTAGGCGGCGACAGGGTGGAACGGATTGCCCACGGAATCGATTACAAATTTGAACTGACTAAAAAACCTGTTTCCATTGCAGGAATGTCGTTCACTACGATTGACGTAACGCTTCCAAAACGGCAGCTTTTTTCTTCATTCCGCGGAACTTTTGCCGACAGTGATGAAGTCATGAGCGATTTTTTTCAGCTTCTGACGCTCATTACAAAAATGGCGAGCATCCGGACGGTGGCGTGGCGGCTTGCACTGGAAGTAAAAAAAACTCAGCGGCGTGTAAATGCTCTGGACAAAACCGTAATTCCCCAGGACAGGGAAACGGTAAAATATATCGAAGGCGTATTGGAAGAAAGGGAGCGTGACAACGTGTTCGTCATGAAATCCCTAAAAAAGAGGCAGGGCGAAAAATGATAAAACCACTTTTTCAGCGAATTGTAGTCGCCTATAACGGCTCGCAATCTTCACTTCATACAGTTTTGTATGCGATTCTCATGGCGAAAGTTTACAAATGCCAGGTAAAAGTCGTCAGCGTTGTGGACATCGATTCCATAAAGTACCTTACGCTTCAAAAATTCATGGTTTCGGAGGAAGGAGACTCCATTCAGCAGAATCTGGAAGAAGACTGCGAAAAAAATTTAAAGTACGTTACCGACCTGGCGAAATCCAAAGGCATAAAAATCGAAACGGAAATTCGGCGCGGAGCAGTCTGGGCTGAAATAATTCGTGTGGCGGACGATTTTAAAGCTGATTTAATCCTTCTGGGCGGCGCGAAAAATTTAAAGAATCTTTCCACTCTGGAGCGGAACATAATTTCCTCTCAGGACGGCGAAATCATGGGAAGTGCCCACTGTTCAGTCATGGTCGTGCGCGAACCTTTCATCGAGCAGAAATTCAAACTCATTTAATCCGAAAATTCAGCGGTTGCGCTAAGAAAAATCGCTTCATCTGACGAAAATTCATTTGGAGCGAGTGCAACTTTTCATTCCTTTCGGCGGAAAAATCCGTCGCAGTTGTCTGGCCCAAAATTCAATTCAGACGGGACGATATGGAAAACAATAATTCAGAAAATTCTAACTTTGAAAGGCTTGCGTCAGACCTTTCCAAAACCGAACGGAAAGAATTCCTGAACAAAATTTCTTCGGAAACGGTGAATGCAGTTGCCGCGGAACAAAAATCCGAAGCAGAAAAACGCGAAGAAAAGAAAACGCAGAAAGAAAATCTCATTGCAAAACTTCATTCGGAACCGTTTTACCGGCGATTTTTTTTGTGGCTCAAATCGATTTTTTTGAATCAGAACGTGGAAGATTTATACAATCATTCCATGGTGAATTCGCTGGCAAAAAAACTGGAGCATCTTTATCCGGGAATTCTGGACGCAAAAACAAAAAGCCTTTCCCAGGATTTTTACAACTGCCTGGAAGAATTAAAAAAAGCGCAGGATTTATTCCGACCGTATATGATTTCCACTTCCGCGGACAAGGAAATTTTTTATTACGTTTACGGAATCTGCACCATTCCCGACCTTTGCGACGATTTGAAAACCACATGCGACGTCTATCAGTTTCCGCTGAACAATTCCCTTTCGCCCGACATGAAAAAATTCCTCACGGAAAAAATGGACGATTTTCTTGCGCAGCTTCCGTCTTCCGCGCGGACAAAACTGGACGAAGGTTTCCGCTCCTACGAATGGATAAAAAATTTCGTTCACCTGCCAATCGGCGAAATGATGGTTCGGTTCGTGGCGCATTCGTGTACGTTTACTCAGGCCCGTCCCGATTTCGACCAGTTTTTAAAAGTAATGGGAACGCAGGTTACTTTTTCCGACGATGTTTTTGCTTCGATTTTCGTGTCATCCCAGCGCCTGAAAAATTTGTGGACGATGGACGAAACTGCTTTCATGGGCGAAAAAATCGACGAATTCAAGGAACAGGCTGCATCGGAAATTTCCTGCGTGGGCGTTTTTACAGGAAAAATTCCCGTGAAAAAAATCGGCAAGGTGGTTTTTGAAAATTTGCTTTACGCGCCTGAAGTTCTTGCTGTGGGCGACAACTGGTTTCAGAAATTCCGCACCCAGTGGCATCAGCTTCTGGATTTGCGGTGGAAAGAATGGAACAACGACTACAAAAAGCAGAATTTAAAGGGCAGGGTAAAATTTTATTTTGAACTGGAAGATTTGCCCCGGTTTCCGGCTCGACCATGGGAACTTCTGGCGGACGAATTTCCTTTCAAGTACGATTTGTCGCTGGGCTTCGTGAATCATTATTTAAAAAACGAATATCCCAAATATTCTGAAATTCTTGAAAAAGCGTCCATCGAAGGAGATTTTGCCATAAAGGAAAACCGCGTGGAATTTTCGGATCTGCTCAATTCGTTCAGCCGGCTCACGGAAAAAATCGAATCGTTTGCAGGACTTGCTTCGGGCGACGGCGATTTCGGTCTGGAAACTGAACGGTTTCTGGAATCTTCCCGCGGAAAAACCGATTATGACCGTGCGCAGAAAATGGTTTCAAAAATGACTGACGCGGCGGCTGAAATCGTGAACACTTTTGAAAACAACACGAAAAGTTTTGAAAATCTTTCGTTTGCCATGATCGGCGAAAAAAATTCGGTTTACTACGGTCCGCTGGTGAATTACAACAAAATCATGGGGCGGGACAACCGGCTTTTCCGCGACACCATGGAACGTTTTGCGCGGAACATAAAATTTGCGTTTGAAATCATTTCGTCGCTGAAAGATGTGGACGGATTTTCGTGCTAGGCGATTTTTCTGAATCCAGTCCGGCGAATCCTTCCGATTTTGTCTGCGGAAAATTTGTCTGCGGCGGAAAAAAACTTGAATCGTCTCCGGTCTGGGCAATGAGCGTTCTGCGTGCCGGCGACATGCGGATTTTTCCGGACGGCGAAAACAAAAACCGTACGAATTTTTTTGCGGAACTTTTTGGTTCGGCGCGAAAAGTTGCTGCTCCTCAACTCGTTCATTCGCGGACGGTGGAATTTATTTCTGACGCGGCGGAAATTTCAGGAAAAAAAATCGACGGCGTAATCACGCGGAACAAAAATCTGGCTCCGTCGGTAACGGTGGCGGACTGCATGCCGATTTTTTTGTTCGACAGAAATTCCCTTTCGTTCGGAACGCTTCATTCGGGCTGGAAAGGAACGGGAATCGCGGAAAATGCGGTGCGGCTCTTACAGAAAAAATTCGGTTCGCGCGGGGAAGATTTCTGCTTTGTTTTCGGGGCGCACATAAAAAGCGAATGTTATGAAATCGACGATGAACGTGCGGAATATTTCATGCGGAATTTCGGCGGGTGCGTAAAAGTTTCCGGCGGAAAAAATTTTTTAAGCCTGACAGAAGCGAATCTGAATGCGCTGAAAAAAATCGGCGTTCCCCGTGAAAATATTTCAGTTCAGGACGAATGCACGTGCTGTACGAAAATCGGCGGCGACTACAAATTCGGTTCGTTCAGAAGGCAGGCGGCTTTTTTGCCCGGCGACATTTCCATGGAAGCGCGAAAAAAAATGTTCAGTTTGCAGGCGGCAGTGTGCTTTTTTGAGTAAGCGGAATTTTTTGTTGAAAAAATCATTTTATATTTTATAATCTTGAAAAAAAATTCAGGCGGACACAATGGCAAAAATCGAAAGCACGCTTCTGGACAATTCCCCGGATTTCAGAATGGTGGAAAAAATCAGGTGGATTTTAAGCGAAGACGACGTAAACGAATTCTGGATTGCAACGGGCTACTGGGACATTCCCGGAACATCGTTAATTTGCAGTGAACTGGAAAAATTTTTGCAGCGTGACGGAACGAAAATCCGGCTTTTAATCGGCAAAGACCCCGTGGTTTTCAGAGCGCAACTTTCAGACGTCGACGAAAAAGAAATTATCTGCACGAAAGATTTGATAAAAATAAAACTTCAGAATCTTGAGCCGAAACCTGAATATAAAAATTCCGTGGAACTGCTGAAAAAATATTGTTCAGGCGAAAATGCAAAAATCCAGATCCGCACGTTTAAAAATCCCGATGACGAAAATCAGTTTTTTCATTCAAAGTGCTATATTTTTCTGGAAAACGAAAATCATGGTCTGTACGCGATTATCGGAAGTTCAAATTTTACGCAGAAAGGTCTGGAAGGAAATTCCGAATTGAATTTTCTGGAATGCGATTCGTACGTAATCGATGCAAACGGAAAGCACAAAGGCTACACGGAATGGTTTGACGAAAAATGGCGGCTCACTGAATCATGGAACGAAGATTTTCTGATTGCGCTTGATTCATTCCGCAAAAAATTTCCGCGCGCTTCTGAGGAAAAGGCTGAAAAAAAATCCGCGGAAAATTTAATTCTTTCGCCGCGTGAAATTTATTTAAAATTTTTGCAGGACCAGTTTGATGAAGTAATAAATTTCGACGGAAAAATTTCGCCTGAGGAATATTCGCCCAAAATCGAAGGATTTAAAACGCTCACTTATCAGACTGAAGCGGTTAATCACGGCATGGCGATTTTAAAGCGTCACCACGGATTTATTCTCGCGGATGTCGTGGGACTCGGAAAAACGTACACGGCGCTTATGATTGCAAAACGGCATTTAATTGAAACAGGATTTAAAAATCCCGTTCTGATAATTACTCCGCCGGCAGTAAAACAAAGCTGGGAAAATTCCATTCAGGATTTTGACAAAGGCGAAAAGGAAAACCGGCTTTTAAAAAATAAAATTACGCTGACAACCATCGGATGTTTTGACGATGAAACTGAAGCGGCGCACGAAATTTTACCCGACGACTTTGACGAGGAATTTAAAAGCGCTCCATATTCCCTGATAATCGTGGACGAAAGCCACAGATTCAGAAACAGCGAAACGGTCATTTACCGGAAACTCGACGACTTAATCGGTTCCATAAATCCCGAACCTTACGTAATTCTGCTTTCCGCGACTCCGCAAAATAATTCGCCCTACGATTTAAAAAATCAGATTTATTTATTTGAACGCGAACCGAATAATTCCACGCTGCAAAATCTGGGAAAATTCGGGAACAAACTGGACAGTTATTTTTCGGAAAAGCAAAAAAATTACAAATCGTACATAAAGAGAAGCGTCGTAGTAAACGGAAAAAAAATTCTTAAAACGGACGAACAGATTCAAAAGGACAAGGAAGCGTTAAAAAAAGACAGCGAAGACATCAGAAAGCGGATTGTAGAACCCCTTGTAATCCGGCGGACGCGAACGGACATTCAGAAATTTTATCATGACGACATGACTTCCCAGGGACTTTCGTTTCCGGAAATTCAGGAACCGGTTGCCATTCCCTACGAAATGCGCGGCGAACTTGCGCAGCTTTTTGAAGATTCCATAAACATAATTGCCCGCGAAATCCGCGAAATGGATTCAGACGACGCAGAAAAAAAAGATTCGGATGACGGAAAATCGCTGGGTTATTACAGGTATCGTGCCATAGAATTTTTAAAAACCGACGAAAACCGCAGCCGCTACGAAAAACGGAATTTAAGGGTAAGCGGAACTTCTCAGCATCTGGCGCAGATGATGGAAATTTCCCTTGTAAAACGGCTGGAAAGTTCACAGGCGGCATTTAAAGAATCGCTGCACAATCTGAACCGCTACACAAAAAACATGATTCAAATGTGGAACGCAGACCGAATTTTCATCTGCCCCGACATCGACGTAAACGGCGAATTAAGCGACGAGTCAATTAAAAAGCGCGGAAGTTTTGAAAAGTGCCTGGACGCGTTAAAGGAAAAAGCAGGGGCGGCAAACAAAAAACATTCAGGCAGCGAAGAAGACGGCGCAAATCAGGAATATTCACGGAGCGATTTTTCAGAAGACTACATAAAAAAATTGTCCGACGATTTAAATTTAATCGACTGGCTCTGCAAAAAATGGGACGTTCAGGTTGACGACCCGAAAATCGAAACGTTCATCCGCAAACTGGAATCCATAATGGCGAGCGCAAAATACACTGACCGCGAAAATCGTGAAAATCAGAAACTCATAATTTTTACTGAATGCATTGCCACGCAAAAAATGCTTGTAAAAAAATTCGGCAACTTTGCCGGCGAATTTAAAATCCTTTCGATTACGGCAAAAAATCGCGACGAAATGAAAGAAACCGTTGCGGCAAATTTCGATGCAAACTACAAGGGCAAA
Source organism: uncultured Treponema sp. (assembly GCA_964483515.1). Classification (GTDB taxonomy): domain Bacteria; phylum Spirochaetota; class Spirochaetia; order Treponematales; family Treponemataceae; genus Treponema_D. The sequence goes on along the minus strand of CAZACA010000008.1, from coordinate 2,943 downwards.
AAATCCGACGAATACCAGATTCTCATTACTACGGATGTTCTTGCGGAAGGCGTAAATTTACATCGTGCAAATTCCATTCTGAATTACGATTCGCCCTGGAATGCAACGCGTTTGATGCAGCGGCTGGGACGAATAAACCGAATCGGTACGGACGCGCCGAAAATCTTCAGCTACAATTTTTATCCGTCAACTCTGGGCGACAATCAGATAAATTTAAAAAAGCGGACGTTCGTAAAATTGCAGTCGTTTCATGAACTTTTCGGCGAAGACAGTCAGATTTATTCCACGGAAGAACGCGTCAGAAAATCCGGAATAAAAAATGATTCAGCCGCAGAAGAATCAGAATCGCCGATTATGCCGTTCATCCGCGAACTGAAGGAATTCAGGGAAAAAAATCCCGCGGAATACGAAAAACTTTTAAACATAAAAAACAGCGTTGCCGGTTCGATTCTGTCGGAACAAAAAATTTCGTTTGCAAGCCTGCACGAATACGATGCAAAAAATAAATTGCAGAATTCGTATCTGTATCTGGCTGATTCCGGCGGAAAGGCTTTTAAAGTGAGCCAGCTGGAATTTTTTGAAAGGCTGAAAATCGCCGCGCAGAATCCGCAGGAAAAAACTGAACGGGCCGAAGCGGACGCGCTGAACAAAAAAATTTTAATTTCGTTTGAAGCGTCTGAGCAGAACGATTCGCTTTCAGCATCTTCAATTTCAAAAATCGGCAGAAAAGATATGAACGCTGCAATTTCAAAAATTCAGTCGCTGTACGAAATAAATGATCTGGACGGCGAAACCATTTCAAAATTAGACGACATTTGCGACAGTCTGACAAACGGAAATTTCAGTTTAGTAAAAAAAGTTCTGGCTGCGGATTTAAAAAACGACGGACTGGGAAATTTGCAGATTGAAAGCGAAATTGAATCGCTGTATAAATTTACAGTCCGCAAAAAATCCGATACGACAAAAATCGTAAAAATCGAACTTTTGGCAAAATAAAAATCACAAGGAGAAAATCATGACAGATTTGCGCAAATTTTTTGAAGGCGATTATCCCGGACAAAAAACACTTTTTAATGAACTCGTGCGCCCGATTTTTACCAGGGCAAACGACGCGACTTTAACGGACGAACGGGAACTTTCCGACGGCGACAGAAAGCAGATAAAATCGTTTAAAATTTTTGCGCAGGTTCGCGGTGCTTTTCCCATAACTTTTGCGGACGTGGAACTGAACGATTCCGTGGTGCTCAAACGAAGCCGCGTAAAAATTCAGCATTGCGTAAAAAAAACTTTGCAGACAACCAATTCCAGCGCAATAATTTTTTTTCACTTTGCAGACAGCAAAAAAGAATGGCGCGTAAGTTTTGTAAACGTAGTGGATTCGCAGAAAAACAGCACCAGCGCAAAACGGTTTACGTATCTGTGCGGAAAAGAACATTCATGCAGAACCATTGCGGAACGATTTCAGACGCTTAAAGATTTGCAGGTCATAAAGGCGCAGGATTTGATAGACGCATTCGGCGTGAGTGCATTGAGCGAAGAATTTTTCAGCGAGTACCGTGAAAAGTACGCAGACCTGGTGGAATTCATCAGCGGAAAAAGATTCGTAAAAAAAGGCGGAAAATTCGTAGAAGAAAAAACAAAAAACGCGCGGAAAGAATTCAGTCAGGCGTTCGGCGGTGATGACAAACTTGTGCGCGATTACGTAAAAAAAATGATGGGTCGTCTTGTGTTCCTGCAATTTTTGCAAAAAAAAGGATGGCTCGGCGTGGACGAAAAAGGCGAGTGGGGAAGCGGCGACAAAAATTTCCTTTACAATTTATTTTTGAATTCGGCGGAAAGCGTAAAAAACGATTTTCTGGAACAGGCGCTCAAACCGTTGTTTTTTGACACGCTGAACAGGGACGGACGGCAGAACGACATTGCGGAAGAAGTAAGCAGAATCTACGGAAAGAAAATCCGCATTCCGTACTTGAACGGCGGACTTTTTGAAGAAGACACGGTGGAACGGAACTGCAAAAAAATTCAGTTCGGCAAAAAGCATTTTCAGGACATTTTTGAATTTTTTAACCGATACAATTTTACCATCGACGAAACCGACATGGACGAAATGGAAATCGGCGTAGACCCTGAAATGCTGGGAAAAATTTTTGAAAATCTTCTGGAAGACAACAAGGACAAAGGCGCGTTCTACACTCCGAAAGAAATCGTGCAGTATATGTGCCGGGAAAGTCTGACTGCATATCTTGCGGCGCAGACAAAAATCGATGAAAAAAAACTGCGTGAATTTGTGGCGGCGGAACACGAATGCAATTTTACGCAGAAAGAAAAGGCGGACGTTTACAAATCGCTTCTGGACGTAAAAATCTGCGACCCTGCCGTGGGTTCAGGAGCGTTTCCCATGGGAATGATGAACGAACTTTTGCAGTGTCACATTAAACTTACGGGCGGAGAAAAATCCCGCGGAGAACTGAAGCGGCACATCGTAAAAAACAACATTTACGGCGTGGACATTGAAAAAGGTGCGGTGGACATTGCGCGCTTAAGGTTCTGGCTTGCCATTGTGGTGGACGAAGAAAAACCCCTTCCGCTTCCGAATCTGGACTACAAGATAATGCTGGGCAACAGTCTGCTGGAAAGTTACAGGGGAATCGATTTGGGAAATTTGCTCATGCCGAAGAACGACGACGCATTATTTAACTCTCCGAAAATCATTCAGCAGCTTACGGAACTTTTCAGTAAAAATTTTGAGCCCCGCGACCACGAAGCAAAGGAAAAAATCCGGACGCAGATTAGAGTGAATATTCTGGCGCTGTTAAGGGAATCCTGCAACAATCAGGAAATCGTGCATGAACTGGAAAAAATCGACTTGCACGCCACGCCCGAATTTTTTTTATGGCACACATGGTTTTACGACGTGTTCAAAAAACGAAACGGCTTCGACAT
>CAZACA010000007.1:0-26042 GCA_964483515.1 uncultured Treponema sp. | reverse complement strand
CGACGAATTTTTGTGCATTTTTTTTCACGCTGAAATTCTACGCAGAATTTTCGTGCATTTTTTCCCGCCGAATTTTCGCAACAAAATTTTAATGCTTTTTTTTCACGCTGAAATTTTGCGACAGAATTTTAACGCATTTTTTTCACGCTGAAATTCCACGACGAATTTTTATGCATTTTTTTTCCGCTGAAATTTCGCGCAAAATTTTTCGTGCAATTTTTTCACGCTGAAATTCACGACGAAATTTTCGTGCATTTTTTCACGCTGAAATTCCACGACGAATTTTTATGCATTTTTTTCCGCTGAAATTTCGCGCAGAATTTTTAATGCATTTTTTTTTCGCTGAAATTTCCGCGACGAAATTTTTGTGCAATTTTTCCCCGCTGAAATTTTGCGTAAAATTTTTGTGCGGTTATTCGCGGGAAATTTTTGACAAGGGAATGGTGCACTCGTATGAAAGCGGAATTTCCTTTGCGTAGTTTAAGTTCGGGAACGAAAGCGATGTTTCCACTGCAAACGACGGATTTTCGCCTTTTTTGTTCAGCATCTGCGCAATGTATTTTCCTGCGGAAATCGTGTTCAGCCTGGCAGCGAGCGGCGCGGAATTTTTGGATTCGTCAAGGGTTCCGTTTTCACCCAGCGCAAAATTCACCAGTTCGGCGGAAGAAGTTTTCAGCGCACAATTTTTCAGGATGCACTGCCACGCGGAATTTCCTTCGCCGGAAATATTTAAATCCACCAGAAATTCAAAATCCAGATTCGTGTTGTCAAAAATCGCTTCGGAAATCGATTTGCCCGAAATAATCTGATTTGCGGTGGCGGCGGCGGAAACAAGGGAAAGTCCTCCGTTCAAAAATGCGTCCTTCAGTTCGGAAAGCGACGGAGTTTTTAAACGCGGATTTGAAACGGAAAATTTCGGCTTAAAAACCGGCACGTCGAATTCCACGGAAAACGGCAGATCCAGCGATTCTTCGGATGCAAGGGGAATTTTGCTCAAGTCCAGCGACGCGCTTCCTGAAAACGAAAACGGCAGGGATTCTTTTCCGGAAAAATTTTTCGCCAGGGACAAAATCGTTTCGTAAGGAATTTTAAACGAAAAACTGTTCGTCCGGCTTGATTTTGCTTCCACCGAAACGCCTTCGTCCGCGGAAAGCTGTGCAAATTCGCTTCCTGAACAGTCCACGGTTCCGGCAATTTTTTTTATGGAAAACGAAAGCGGATACGGATTTGAAAGCGAATAGGCGCAGTCAAAGGTAATTCCGTCGAAATCCAGATTTTTCAGCGAAACCGCCTGCATTTTGATTTCAGGCGAATAACCCAAATCCTTCAGCGACGAACACGAAAAAAATCCGCACGAAAAAATCACCGCAAAAACAAATCCGATTTTTTTAAATTTCATAATTCCTCCGAAAATTTTTAAAACGCAAAATCGATTTTCTTGATTTTGGAAAGCGTTGTGGCTATAATGAAGTCTCATTTCGCTGTTTTCACTGCCGTAGAGGGTTGGGCTTCGGCAGTTTTTTTTTGCTTAACTTTCTGAAACCGCCCGTGCAAGCTGGTCAGCGCAGGAAGTTCCTTTGGCACCGCACAAATTTCCCTTGAGAATGTTGGAAATTTCCTGGGAAGTCATGCCGTCCACAAGTTTTGCAATCGCCTTTAAATTTCCGTTGCATCCGCCCGTGAATTTTACGTTGGTGACGATTCCTTTTTCGTCCTTGTCGAATTCGATTACGGAAGCGCAGGTTCCCGTCGTCTTAAAAGTGTGTTTCATTTTTTTACTCCTTTTCTGAAACTAAATTTTTTTTGCGAAAATTTCAAATTTCGTCCGCGGAAAAATTGTAGATACTTCCACAATTCCGGCAGACGATTTCCAGCGGTTCAGGCGATTTTTTCATTTCGTCAATTTCGTTTTTCGGCAGCGCACGCAGATGATTCAGAAATTTTTCGCTGCTGCACGGACAATCAAAAATTACGTCACGCTGAACGGCAATCTGCGGACTGAATTCGCGGAACAGGCCAAAAATTATGTCGTCGGATTTTCCGTTTTCCGCGAACCATTTTCCGAGCGACGGAGCGGCACAAAAAGCGTTTTCCACACGACGGATTAAATCTTCATCGTCCTTTCTGTCGGAAGAAGAATTTTGCGACGCACCCGAATTTTTTGTTCCGCCGGTCTGAGGCATCACCTGCACGAACATTCCGCCGGCACCGGTCACCTGCCCGCTTTTGTCCATAAAAATGCTTGTATTGAACGCAGTCTGAATCTGGTCGGACTGAAGGAAAAACCACGCCAGATCTTTCGTAATGTTGCGGTACAAAATTTCCACGGAACTCGTGTGCATTTCAGTTTCGCCCGCAAAAATTTTCGTCATGGTCATGGTACCCGAACCTAAAAACGGCGACAAATCCCAGTTTTCCAGCGGCTTTTCCACGGGAATTTTATCGCAGAACAAATATCCGCGGACGTATCCGGACGAATCGGCTTCCACGGAAAAACCTTTTGCGCTTCCGTCGGTTTCGTACCGCCATGCAACGTGTTCCTGTCCTTTCATCGTGGGAATCAAAAGCGCACCGCACAACGACGCCTGACCAAGAACCATGGTTTCCAGAATTCCCAGATTATGCTGGGCGCGGAGCTGATTCACGAAACGCGTTCCATGAAAAAGTGCACCGCGGATTCTTCCGTCTGCCATGACAAAAATCGACAGTCCGTCTTTTTCGATGGAATCCAGATGCGAAAGAATTTTTTCGTCCAAATTTGCTTTTATCATGACGCGAATCATAGCGCAAAAGAAAAAAATTAAAAACAGATTCAGAAAATTCCTTCCGCACGAAATTTCCACAACTTGAAAAGCACACCGAAAGTTCATAGAATGAGCCCATGAAAAATTTTAGTACCGCTTTCAGAAATTTCAGAATTTTTGTATCGTTTTTTTTCCTTTCGATTTTCGCTTCACAATGTTTTTCACAATCGTCATCGGCTACGGCGGATTCAAAAATCGCAAAACAACGGCAATATCTGGACGTAATAAATCAGCTTTTTTACTACATTCAGCAGAATTATGTGGACGAAGTGGACGCGCAGAAACTTTACGAAGGCGCACTGAACGGAATGCTTGGCGCACTGGACGATCCGTATTCGGTTTACATGGCGCAGTCTGAATGGCGGAGTCTGACCGATACGACCGTGGGAAATTTCGGCGGCGTGGGACTCATCATTACAAAAAGCGCGGAATCCACGGAAGAAAAACCTGCTTACGTTGAAGTCGTGGAACCAATCGAAAATTCACCTGGCGAAAAAGCCGGAATCCGCACGGGAGATTTAATCATCGAAATTGAAGGAACGGACACTTCCACAATCAGCATGGAAGAAGTTCTGGGAAAATTGCGCGGAGTCGTGGGCGAAAGCGTAAACGTAAAAATCCGCAGAAAAAAAACTTACGAATTCGATGCAACTTTAGTTCGTGCCGTAATCGAAAATCCGTCGGTAAAATACGGTCTGATAAATTCAAAAATCGGCTACATAAGGCTTTCGGAATTCACCGTGAACACTGCGGCAAAAGTTCAGGAAGCGCTTGATTCGTTCAAAAATTCTTCAGCGTTAAAAGGCGTCGTAATCGATTTGCGGAATAACGGCGGCGGACTTTTGCAGAGCGCAGTTGACATCGCGGACAAATTCATGGACGAAGGCGTAATCGTTTCCACAAAAAGCCGGCTCGCTTACGAAAATTCAGTTTATTACGCGGAAAAACGAAAAACTTCACTGCGGAACGTTCCGGTCGTGGTGCTGATAAATCGTGCCAGCGCAAGTGCATCGGAAATTTTAACCGGCGCGCTGAAAGATTCCAGAACCGCATACGTCATCGGCGAAAAAAGTTTCGGCAAAGGAAGCGTTCAGGTTCCCCGCGGACTTTTTAACAACGACGGCTTTAAAATCACCGTGGCAAAATATTATTCACCCAGCGACGTAAACATCGACAAAATCGGAATTCAGCCGGACATGGAAGTGCTTTATCCTGAACAGAGCGACGAAGAAATTCAGGCGTGGAAAAATCTGGACGAATCAGGAAAAATTTCGGCTTACGTAGAATCGCATCCGAACATGACTGAAACGGAAATTTCGGCTTATGCAAAACGGCTGAAAAAAGATTACAACCTGGAAGAAAGAATTCTGCGCAAACTGATTCGCAACGAAATCGACAGAACCACATCGTCACGGCTTTACGACCTGGATTTCGATTTGCAGCTGAACGCAGCCATCAACGTAATTGAAAGCGGAAATTTCAAAAAACTCATGGAAAGCGCAAAAACGCTGAAAGAACAGCAGGAAAAATGAGGCAGTTAATCGCCGAAAAAAATCCGGATGACGCAGGACGAATTTTCATCGACGGAAAAAAATTCCGCTACATGAAAACGGTTTTGCGCGCAAAAGTCGGTGACATGATTCTGGTGCGGCTGCCCGGCGGAAAAATTCAGCAGACAACCGTAGCAAAAATCGACGCGGCACGGAAAAAAATTACGCTTCAGGTTGCAGGCGAATTTTCCGCGGAAAAAAATTTGCAGAACATTCCGGACGCAGAATTCCGTGCGGAAATTTTTCTGTTTCAGTTCGTACCGAAAATTTCAAAAATGGATTTAATAATTCGTCAGGCAACCGAATGCGGCGTGGCAAAAATAATTCCCGTGGAAGGCGAATTCTGTCAGAAAGGAAACGTGGATTCGGCGCGGAAAAAATCGGCGGAAAATGACGAACGCTGGGCACGAATCGTAACCGAAGCGCGGGAACAGAGCGGCTCACCCGTGGACACAAAAATTCTTCCGTGCATGAATTTGCAGGACGCGCTGAAATTCTGGCGGAAGGAACCGGCGGAAAAAAAAATTTCGGTGGTGCTGTACGAACGAAGCGGCGGCGCAAAGAAAATTCAAGAAGCGTTTAAAAATGCCGATGTTAAAAAAGACGAAAAAATCAAGGTTGCCGTTGCGGTGGGTGCAGAAGGCGGAATTTCTTCCGAAGAAATTTTTGCCATGGAAAAAGACGGATTCGTCAGCGTTCATTTTGAAACGAATATTCTTCGTTGCGAAACCGCAGCCTTGTACGGAATTGCGTCGATTCAAACGATTTTTGGCGGAGTATAAAATGGCAGTTCAGCGAATCGAACTTTTGGGCGTTCCTGTGGACGTTTGTTCCAGGCAGGATTTTGAAAATAAAATTCTCGAACTTTTGGAAAAGGAAACTCCTTCACAAATTTCGTTCATTACCATCTGGGATTTTTTAAAAGTCCGCGGAAAAAGCGAATACGCAGAAAGCATCCGGAACGCCGATTTAATTCTGCCCGTTTCAAAAAGCATCCTTTCCGGCGCGAAATTCCTCAAAAAAACCGTTCCCGTCCGCTACAATCCGTTTGACGTTTTTATTTCAACGCTGTCGGTTCTGGAAAGCCGCTACAAATCGTTTTACATTTTCGGCGGAAGAAAAAAAGCGCTGGCAGCCGCGGAAAAAAACGTACGCAAAACTTTTAATTCGCTTCAAATCGTGGGACGATGCGTGGGCTACTATCAGAAAAACGACGAAGAAAACATAATTCAGGCAATTTCAAAAGCGTCACCTTCGCTGGTTCTTGTGAGCGACGGAATTAAAAAACGCGATTTCTGGAGTTATTCAAACCGGCACAGATTTGCATCAGGAATTTTCATGTACTATCGCGACGCCGTGGGAATTTTAAGCAAACGTGCGCATCGGGTCGATCCGAAAACTTTTGAAAAAGGACACGAAATTTGGGGCGAAATCCTCAGAAATCCGCTGAAAATTTTTCTGATTTTTCCATTCATCGGTTACATCATGCTTCTGGTCTGGGCGAAAATGTCGGGCCGCGATTAAAAAAATTTGCCGAAAAAAAATCTGCTTCTGGTTTCTTCGCGGAACGAATTTTTTTCATTTTGCCGGGCAAGTTTGCAGAAAAAAAACGATTTTTCTTTTGTATGCATCCGGCCGCGGGAAGTTTTTAATTTCAGCAAATCCGAAATGCACGCGATTTTTGTGGACAGAAAAAGTTTTCCCGCCGAACAGCAGAATCATCTCGCCGATTTTTTCAGACGATTTCAGCACGAAAAAATTTTTACTTTTGCGGACGATGACAAAACTGAATTCGCTGAAATTCTGTTCCGCATGGAAAATCCGGTTTCAGTTCCGCAGAAAAATTCCTGGGAAATTAACGAAAATTTTCTGCAGATAAATTCGCCTGAAATTCCGCCTGAAGAAATTTCCGCGTTCGACGAAAAAATCCGGATTGCCTGCAACTGCGATTCCACCGTTCTTTTGACGGGCGAAAGCGGCTGCGGAAAAACTTTCACGGCAAAAATGATTCACGAAAATTCCGTGCGCAAAAACAAAAAATTTTCTTCGGTGAATCTGGCTGAAATAAATTCGCCGCTCATGGGAAGCACTTTGTTCGGAACGGTTTCGGGTTCGTTTACGGGCGCTGAAAATCGGCATGGAATTCTGGAAGAATCCGCGGACGGAACGCTTCTGCTGGACGAAATCGGCGAACTGAATCTGGAGCAGCAGGGAAAATTTCTGAACGTTCTGGACACGAAAAAATTCTGCAAGGTAGGCGACACACGCGAACATCCGCTTTTGTCACGGCTGATTTTTGCAACGGACGCGAATTTGCAGGAACTCGTGGAAAAGCGGCTTTTTAAAAAACAACTTTTTTACAGAATCAGCGTGCTTGTAATCGAAGTTCCGCCGTTAAGAAAAACCGTGGAAAAAATCGAACCGTTCGCAGTGAAATTTGCGCAGAATTTCGGCAAAACGCTTTCCGCAGATTTTATCCGCGCGCTGGAAGAATGCGACTGGCCCGGCAACATCCGTCAGCTGAAAAATTGCATTGAACGCGCCTGTGTCAGCACGGAAAAAAATTTTTTGACTTCGGCAGAAATCATTTCTTTTTAGAAAGTCCCGCCGCTTTGTGAAAAATTTTTTCGATGTACTGCGCTTCGCCTTCGCTTAACGATGCACGGGACAAAATATCGCGCCAGAAATTTTCCATGTCGGTTCTGCCAGCCAGGGAAAAAAATCCGATTTCCTGCAAGTCGTCGGCAATGGAACAGACGGTTTTTTTCAGCCGGAATTCGTCCACGGGAACGTAGCCTGCCGAAACTGAATTTTTGTCATCAGCACGAAAAAGCGTGTAGCACAAAATCTGGACTGCGTGGCTTAAATTCAGCGAACCGAATTCTTCGCTGGACGGAATCGTTACGCCCATGGTGCATTCCAGAAGTTCCGCGTCGTCAAGGCCTGTGCGTTCGTTGCCAAAAACCAGAGCGATTTTTCCGCCGTCAGAAATTTTGCCTGCGGTTTCTGCGAATTCTTCGGGCAAAAGAAGTTTTCCCTTGCGTTTTTTTCCGCGGCGACGGGTAGTTCCTGCTGAACAGATGCAGTTTCCGGTGGCTTCGGTAATGGACGAAAAAAATTCCGCGTCTTCAAAAATTTTCCATGCGTGGATTGCCAGAATCCGGACTTTTTCCGCGTCAATTTCTGATTTTTTTCCGACGATTTTCAGACGATGAATTCCCGAATTCGCCATGGCACGACAAACTGCGCCCACATTCCGCGGTTCTTCGGGACGGACAAGAATAATTTCGATATTGTTTAAATTCATGAATAAAAATCAGCCCAGGTACGCGTGCGCTTCTTCGTCAATAACGATGATTGATTTGCAGTCTGAACAGCGGAAGCGGCCCGGTTTTGTAGCGCGAAGTTTTTTTCCGCAGGCAGGACAGCCCAGAACTTTCGGGAACGCAATGCTTGTGTGCGCCGAACGTTTTTTGCTGAATCGTGCAATGGCATCGTCCAGCGTTTCTTTCATTTCAAAAACCTGGCTGAATCCTAAAAGCTGAAAAACTTCGTGAACTTTCGGCTGAACGCCCTGAAGAATTATGTTGCCGCCCTTTGGCTTGATGAGTTTAAGGAAAACCGAAAATGAACCGATTCCCGTGGAGGAAACGTAATTCAAATTCGTACAGTTGAAAATGATGTTGATGAAGCCCTCGGAGACGATTTTTTCGATTTGGTGTTGAAAATAAGCAGAATTATAGGTGTCAATGTATCCGTTAAGTAAAACAATAATCGCGTCCTGCACATCGTCAACTTTTTCGAGGGAAATTCTTAGACTGTCATCTTTTTTGTCATCGAAACCTGGAACCAATTCGTTATTATTCATTTCTTCACCTAACAACGTGATTTATTTGCTCATAAAGATATATCAATTCGGCGCGTATGTCAAATTGCGGAATTTTGCCTGAAAAAATTTTCCGCGGAACTACAGCTGAATTCCCGTACGGATTTTTTCGTTAAAACGCCTGAGTTTTTTTTCGTCAGCGATGGGATTTTCCTTTCCGTCCAGAATTTTTCGCAGTGCTTCCATTTCTTCGCCGTTAAAAGTCACCGATTCTTTCATGACGTTTTCAAAGGACGACGATGCCAGCGGACAGACGATTTTTGCGATTTCCAGAATTCGTTCTGCAAAAGCGCGGATTTCGTACTGTGCATGAGAATCCAGCCGCAATTTTAAAAAATGAAACAAATTATGCAAATCCATCTGCCAGTAAAATTCCGTGTAAAGCGAAAGGGGCAAATTTATGCGCGCAAGTTCACGGGCAACGCCTTTTTCCACCATTTCGCTATATTCCGCGTAAGATTTTTTCTGCGATTCCTGAAATTCGCTGCGGAACGATTCGGCTTCATCTGCTGAAAAAATTTCTCCGCGGCCCTGTTTGTTGCTTTTTGACTGCTTCGCGATGCATGAAATTTCCGGAACGTAAAATTCGTCCTTCATGATGCTGTATCTGCCCGAAACTTCGTTCATTCTGCCCGTTCTGTGCCGAACCCACTGCCGCGCCACAAAAATCGGCATTTTTAAATGAAACGTAAAAACTACCTGCTCAAACGGCGACGTATGCTGATGACGCAAAAGGTAGTCGATTAACGCTGCGTCTTCGCTCACGGATTTTGTGCCGTCTCCGTAAGAAACTCGTGCCGACTGAACAATCCGCTGGTCGCTGCCGTAATAATCCACCAGACGGACGAATCCTTTGTCCAGAACCTGAAATTCTTTATCCAGAATTTTTTCCGCTTCATCAACAATGCAATGCGCCATTTTTTCCTCCAAAAATTCAGTCGATTTTTTCCGCTTCAACTTCCACGGGACGATTCCTGAATTCCGCCACGGAAAGAATCACGCCGAAAATCAGGAGAAGAATTCCCGCCGCACGCATAATTTTCACGCCAAATCCTGCCGGAAGCATGAAAAGCAGAATCGCCGCCAGAATAAAAAAAAGCGCTTCAAGAACAATCGATTTTTTCTGTTCAGAATTTTCCGACGGAAGAATCAGCGCAAAAATAAATCCCGCAGAAATCAGCAGATAAACCGCCTGCACGTAAAGAAAAATCCGCACCACGGTTTCCACAAAACTGTACATGGCCAGCGGCAGAATCACCGCAAAAATTCCGATTAAAATTCCGATGACGCTTTTCGCCACAAAAATCCGCTTTAAATTTTTTTCCAGCGCCAGATGATTCAGCCTGACGATGGACGAAATTCCGTTTGCCACCGCCACGATTCCCATTAAAATCACAATCACTTCGATGCTCGCCACCGGATTTATCGCCACCAGCAGCCCGATTACCGCACACAAAATTCCTAAAATCGCTTTTGAATTCATTTTTTCTCCTCGCGGGAATATATCACTTATTTCGTGTTTGCAAAATACTAAAAGGAAAATTATAATCAGTGCATGACTTCAGTTAAAAATTTGGTGGAATACTACGACGAACTTTTTCCGGTTTCGGAAAATCAGGCTAAACTTTACGACGGATTTCATTCACTCTACGGAAAACCGCTTCATTTTCTGCGCGTCTGCTGCGGAACGGGATTTTTTGAAAGTTGCCTGGCAAAAAAAGGACACGACGTTACCGGCGTAGATTTCAGCGGAGATTTAATTAAAGCGGCAAATTTGCGGAGGCGGACACAACTCATGTCGATTCGATTTTTTCAGATGGACGTGGGCGACATGAAACGTTTTCTGGGCAAAAATTTCTACAACATAATTTCGATTCTGGACAACCGGATTCTTTTTCTGGGCGGAAAGGAAAAAATCCGCGAATTTTTTTTCGACTGCCGTTCGCTGATTGCACCGGGCGGATTTTTAATCGTTCATTCGTTTAATTTTGAAAATAAACTGGAAAAGCCCATGATTCAGCTTCCCACAAAAGAAAGCCTGCGCGCCAGACTTTTTGCCGAAGTGATTTCCGCGAAAGACGAAAAATTCATGGAAATAAATCTGGAAACCGGTTCAGGAAAAGTCGTGCCGATTTTAAAAGATTATCCGGTTTACCCGATTCTGCCGTGGGAAATTGAAAAATTCGCGGAAGAAGCAGGATTCCACAGCGCCGAATTTTACAACGATTTCGATAAAAGCGAATTTTCCACGTCAAGCGATGAATTTGTCGTTATAATACGGTAAATTTCCGCGGAATCATTCGCCGATTTTCCACCTGTTTCCTTCGCGCACGAATCTGGATGCATTCACTTCGATGAGCCGTCCGTCTTCGCCCATCATTTTTACCATGGACGTAATGGGATTCACTTCCACCACGCGGAAATTCGTGTCGTCGTAAAAAAGCCTGATTCCTTCGTTCGGCAATTTTTTGCGCGCTTCGGAGTACCAGTCGAATTCGTAACTTAAGCAGCACAAAAGTCGTCCGCACTGCCCGCTGATTTTCATGGAATTCAGCGAAAGATTCTGTTCCTTTGCCATTTTTATGCTTACGGGCCGAAGTTTGTCGCTGACGCTGTTGCAGCAGTAAGGTCGTCCGCAAACGCCCAGTCCGCCGGTAATCCTGCATTCGTCACGCACGCCGATTTGCCTTAATTCGATGCGCATTTTAAAAACCGCCACCAGATCCTTTACGAGTTCGCGGAAATCCACACGATTATCGCTGGAAAAAAAGAAAAGCGCTTTCGGTTCGCCCACAAGAAAATGCACGATAATCAGTTTCATGTCCAGCCGGTGAAGCGCAACTTTTTCCCTGAAAACCGTAAACGCATTTTTTTCAGTTTCGACGAGCGATTCAGCCTTTGCCAGATCTTCTTCCGTCGCCTTTCGTTCGATTTGCACCACATCGCCCGGTTTTATTCCCACGGGAACTTTCGATTTTCCCATGTTTTCAGCCAGATCCAGACCGTATCGCGTGGGCACAATCACTTTTTCGCCGTCAACAAGTTTCATTCCGTCGGGAACGGTCGCGTAAATTCCTTCAAAAGAATAAGCGAGTTTTATTTTGTAAAGTTCTTTTGGAAAAACAAAATTTCCTGAATCCTGATTTTCGTCGTTTTCGCTGTCTTCCAATTCCGAAAGGTCTTGGTTTTCGTCGCAAATATCGTTTTCAAAAATATCTGACATTTTCACCACCTTGAAGCAAAATTACGGCATTCTACAATTAACTTGCCATCAAGTCTACAAGAAGTCCGCTGATTTCATTGACCCGAGCCAGAAGCGAAAATGCATCTTTGTGGGAATTTAAAAGCCATCGCGCCATTTCGTCGAGTTTCTGATTTATCACAACGATTTTAAATTGCGGACTCAACGGTTTTCCGCTGGCAGACGAACCGCGACGTTCGCGTTTTTTTACTTCAAAATTATTTTTGGAAACGTAGCGCAGAAATTGTGAAACTTTTTTACGGTATTCCGCGAATTCTTCCGGAGTCTGATGTTCCTTCAAATTATCCGCAGCAATATCCGCCTGATCCTTTAAATAAACCGCCGATTCTTCCACGGAAAGCCCCGCAATTTCTTTCGGAAATCCGTTCTGCTGAAGTTCAAATTCCGCCCGCGCTTTTTCTACTGCATTTGAAAAAAGATTTTTTTTTGCTTTGTCCGATTTTTGCGCCCGTTCGTCCCGTGCAGATTTTGCCGCCTGATGAGACGCCACCGAATTCGCCGCAGAAAAATAAAGGCTTGCATTCGTGCTTTCGACGCCCATTTTAAATCCTTATGGACATGGATGATGCCGCCCGCGCATTTTCAAATTTTGCCACCGCATTGTCGAATTCGTCCTGATTCGGAAGGGAAATGCAGCATCCCTGCAAAATTACGTTTTCGTCCGCCTGAATTTTTTTTGTCTTTACGTCGCCGATTACAACGCTGGAAGAAAGCAATTTTACGAAATCCGGTGCACTGATGTCGCCCAGAACGATTCCGCCGATTATCGTTACTGATTTTGCGCTTACGTTTCCGCGGATTCTTGCGTGCTCGCCGATTATTACGTTGCCCGATGCTTCAAGATTTCCGTCGATGTCGCCGTCGATTCGTGCAAAACCGTTGATTTTTACGTTGCCCTGAACCGCCGAACCGTTGCCCAGAATGCTGTTGATGGAAATGTTATCGCTGAAAATTGCCATATTATTTTATGTTGATGTATTTCGCGGGATCCACCACGTCCGAACCGATGTGAACTTCGTAATGCAGATGCGGTCCCGTAGTAATTCCCGTGTTGCCGATCGTTCCGATAACCTGCCGCTGAGCCACGACATCGCCTTTTTTTACGCGGGCCGTTCCCATGTGTGCATAACGCGTATAAATTCCGTGCTTGTGCTTGATGATTACGTACAGTCCGAAAATATCATCGTAGCGAACCGTTACGACCTGACCGTTTGCCGTAGCGATAACCGGGTCGCCCGTGCGGTACGTGCTGAAATCGAGTCCTTTGTGAATGTACCACTGCTGCGTGATGGGATGAATGTTCTGTCCGAATTCCATGGAAATGTGCCCGATTCCGTTTTTTACAGGCCAGACGTTCGGAATGTCCGAAAAAAGCGCGCCCTGGTTCTGAAGCATTTTGCCGATCTGTTCAACCGGACGGACTGCATTTTCCAGATACGACGTAAGCTGACGGATGTCCGAAGTTTCTTTCAGCGAGCCGGAAGTTATGTCCTGCGTATCGAAAAGCGACGAAAGGTCTGAATTTTTTCCCGCGGATTTTGACGTGGAAGAACTCTGATTGATTCCCAAAATCGAAAGCGACTGACTTAACGACGACTGGAAACGTTTCGCCGTCTGAAGAAGATTGCTGTTTTCGTCCCGAAGTTCGTCCAGACTCGCCAAAGTTTCTTTATTTTCTTCCCGAAGACGAGAAATTTCCAGACTGGATGAATTATTTCTGTGATTAAAATAAACGAACGAACACGCAATTCCAAAAACAACGATTGTTCCCAAAATCAGCGAAAAAACATTCGTCTGCACGCTGAAAACTTTTCCCTGGGAATGCGGCACAATCATCAGCGTAAGTTTTCCGTCGAAAAATTTCACGATTCGGGCAAAAAATTTACCGATGGAAACGAAAAACATTCCGAATGCATGAACGATGCGCGAAACGACGTTTTTCTCAAATTTTTTATATCTGCGTGAATGTGCCACGAAATTCTCCAAAATAAAAAATGAGCCGCATTTTCAGCCCGTTGTTCTGTGTGAGTCTGCAACGCAAACTTTAAATTTTTTCACGCTCTCCATCGCTGTTTTTTCCCACGCAAAACGCATTCGGCAGTATATCAAAGCGAAAGGAAGGTGTCAAACATTATAAAACATACTTATTCTATAGGAAAATTTGTTTGACTTCAAACAATTCCTATGGTATCCTACTCACGATATATCGGACGGACAGTTCAAAAATATTAAAAAATTTCTGAAGCGTCTTCTTTGGAAACCTTTCATTTTTCGTTTTGAGGAAAAGCAATGCAATTTTTCGATACTCACGCCCACATCGGCTTGATTTACGACGACCCGATTCGGCAAATCAGCGTAATTCAGCAGGCGAAACAAGCCGGAGTTACGCGAATCATAAGCATAAACAACAGTTTGCACGATTTTAAAAAAGAATACGCCGTGCTTAAATCGCAGAAAGGAATTTTTCATGCAGTCGGCGTGGGACCGTCGGAAGTGAATGCTCCCGGAACAGACTGGATTAAAACCATCGAAGAAAGCGTCGGACTTCCGGGCGTAGTGGCAATCGGCGAAACGGGGCTCGATTACTGCAAAAAATACGGCGACAAACGGCGGCAAATCGAACTTTTCATTACGCAGCTTGAACTGGCGCAGAAACACGACCTTCCCGTCATAATTCACAACCGCGACGCAGGAAAGGACATTTACGAAATTCTTCAGGACAGGCTTCCTTCACGCGGCGCAATTTTTCACTGCTACAGCGAAGACGCCAAATTTGCAAAAAAATTTCTGGAAAAGGACATGAACGTTTATTTTTCTTTCGCGGGAAATTTGACGTACAGAAATGCGCGAAATCTGCACGAAACCGTCCTGAACGTTCCGCTGGAAAAAATTCTCATCGAAACGGAAAGTCCTTTCATGATTCCTGCCGAATTCCGCGACAAAAAACGAACCATGCCTTCGTATCTTCCGTCCACGGCGAAATTTCTGGCGGAAATGCTTGAAATCGACCTGGAACAGCTTGCCGCACAGCTCTGGAAAAACAGCTGCAGAATTTTCGGTCTGCCCGAAGAATAAATGGATTTATTTCATCCCGTAAAAATCGGAAACCTTCAGCTCGACGGAAATATTTTTCTTGCGCCCATTGCGGGTTACAGCGACCGTGCATTTCGTTCACTCTGCGTGGAATGCGGCGCATCTTTCTGCACGACGGAAATGGTTTCGTCGGAAGCATTAGTCCGCGGCTCGGAAAAAACGCTGGATCTGGCAAAACGCGCACCAAACGAAAAGCATTACTGCGTTCAGATTTTCGGCGGAAATTGCGACGTCATGGCTGAAGCGGCAAAAATCGTCCTGCAAAAAACTGACTGCGACTGCATTGACATAAACGGCGGATGTCCCGTTCCGAAAATTACAAAAAACGGCGCAGGAAGCATTTTGACAAAGGAACCTGAAAAACTTTTTGCCGTCGTAAAATCCGTGAAAGATTCCGTGGACGAATTTTGCGAAATTCACGCCGGACGAAAAAAAATTCCCGTGACCATAAAAATCCGGAGCGGATGGGATTCGTCATCGCTTACGTGGAAAGAAAACGCAGACGCAGCAATAAAGGCCGGAGCAGACGCGATTACGATTCATGCACGGACAAGGGCGCAGGGTTATTCAGGAAAAGCCGACTGGAACGTGCAGAAGCAGCTTGTGGATTACGTAGCGAAAAAAATTCCCGTATTCGGCAGCGGAGACGCATTCACTCCGGAAGCAGCGAAAAAAATGCTGGAAGAAACCGGCGTTGACGGCGTAATGTTTGCGCGCGGAGCAATGGGCGACCCTTTTTTGTTCCGGCGGACAATCGATTTTTTAAAAACCGGCGCATACGAAACCGAATCAGTTTTTCAGCGGATTCAGGCCGGATTCCGCGAACTGGAAATCAACGCAGAAGAAAAAGGCGAAAAAACTGCGTGCCTTTTGATGCGGAAAAAATTTTGCGCGTACAGTTCCGGTTTGCAGGGCGGTGCACGAATCCGGGAAAAAATCGTTCATGCTTCGTCCGTGGCAGATTATCGCGAAATTTTCAGCGGATTCGGCGTATGATGAATCGGCTCAATGAATTACTCCGATTATTGAACAAACGATATTTTGATTGTAGAATGGGCGCATTATGGCTTTCTTTCAGAAACTAGCGGTTTTTTTTCAGTCGCTTCTGTATCCGTCGTCGCCCGAAAATCTTCAGCGTCAGGCTGTAAAAAAAGTCGAAGGCGAATTGAGAATGATTGCGCCTTCACTTTATAAAAGCGGTCTTGTGCAAATCGAATTCGCGGAAGTTCTGCGCGTGCTTTATCTGAACACGTCACCGATTTTTGAAATTCTTTCGGACACGATTTGTTCCCCCGAACTCGACGTAAGCCGCCATTTTACCGAACAGCTTTTAATTACCGGATTCAGCGACGAATCTTTTGAACTTCTGGAAAGCCTTTCCTACGAAAATCGAAAAAACGGAGCCATGGAAGCACAGTCCATTTCGCGCTATTTTGAAACCGACCACAGAAATTTTGAAAAAATCGTAAAGGAACTGAACACGCCCGAATTTGAAAAAATCGATTTTACGCTGGATAAAGTTGCGCAGCTCAGCGACATCTGCAAATTCAGTTACGTAACGGCGCTCAGGCTTTTCGACGCGAATTTTTCCGTGCAGGACGGATACGAACCGGATTTTCAGCCGATTCCCCCCGACCTTCTGGAAAATTCGCTGATGGATTTGTATTACGTAATCAGCGACATGGACGTAACGAATTCCCTTTACAACGCCGTGATTGCGCTGGCAAAACTGAAATTCGGCGGAACGCTTCCTGAACGGATGGCTGAACGGCTCAAGTCGAATTTCAAAAAAATTCAGTCCATCACCAAGCGGATTCTGAAAAAAGACGTTTTAATCTGCCTGATCCGCATTGCAAAAAAAAGCACGGATTTCATTCCTGAAAAAGCAGTTTATAAAGGCGACGCGCGGCAAAAATACGTTAATTTTCTGGAAACGAAATTCCGCGTAGACGAATCGCGCATAAAAACCGAAATTCAGGACGCAAAAGTCAATCACGACATAAAGCAGGTTTTCGGCGACGCGAAACTGACGGCGGTAAAAGGTTACTCCACGGAACTGGATGCGCAGCTCAGGCAAAGCACTCCGTTTGCATTTCTGTGGATTACGCCGATGCAGCTTTTGAAAAATTTTTTGACCATGTTTTACGAAAATCACGTAAAGCCGCTTTTAAACGACATCGTAATCGAAGGATTTTTCAACAATGCCGCGTACAAATCGGATTTTTCTTCGGCGGTTTTTGCGTGCAACGAATCCCTGGAAAGAATCGGCGTTTTTGAAGCGAAATTTTTGCGCGGAAACGAACACGACGAATCCAACATAATTTCGTTAATCCGCGACAGTCACAAAGACCCTGCATTCGAGTCCACGCTGAAAAATTCCATCGACAAAATCAACAAACAGGCAAAGGAAGTCATTCAGATGGAAACCACGAACATTTTTCAGCTTTACAAAAAAATCAACGACGTTCTTCTGGAATCCAAAAAACCGAGTTCCGAAGTAATTACGAATTTGAAAGTGCTGATGATTTCGTCCAGAAACCGCGACAATTCGGATTTTATGGAAAGCCAGAATTCCAAATGGAAAATTTTTCTTGAAACAATGAAGAATTATGTTATAATCGGCAACATCGAGAAAAAATAATGAGCAAAAAAAAGAAGCGTTCTTCGCGCGGAAAATTTAAAAATAAACATAACGATCAGACAAAAGACGAAAAGGCGAAACTGTTTGAAAAAAACATCTACGACCTGCAGCAAATGCTGGAAATTTCCAAATCATTTTGTTCCACCATCGAACTTGCCCCGCTAATCGAATCAATTCTTTACATTGCCATGGCACAAATGCGCGTAATGGGTGCCGGAATTTTCATTCTGGAAGAATACGACGGCGAATATCTGCAATTTACGAACAGTTTCTGCGGAATCAGCATAGACCCGTCCATCGAATACAAAATTTGCCGCGAATCCGAGTTAATCCGTTTTCTGGCATCGTCGGAAAAATCTTACACCATCGCGGAATTGCAGAACGAAATCGACTGCCCCGAACTGGAAGTGCTTTCGTCGCTGAAACCCACGCTTGTCGTTCCGCTTCTGATAAAAAATCACATCAACGGAATTTTGATTCTGGGCGAACGAATCATGGTGGACAGCGAATCGGACTACTATACGGAATACGATAAATCCGAAATAAAAACGATTTCTTCCCTGGCGGCGGTGGCGGTTCACAATGCATCGCTTTTTGAGCAGTCGACTACCGACATGATGACCAAATTAAAAATGAAATTTTATTTTTACAATGCGCTGGAAGACCGGCTTGATTCGGCATTTTCTCAGGAAGAATCTTTAAGCGTAATAATGTTCGACATCGATTTCTTTAAAAAAATCAACGACACTTACGGACACGCCTGCGGAGATTTCGTGCTGCAAAAAATCGCTGCCATAATCCGCGAAAACATCAGGGAATGCGACATTGCTTCACGATACGGCGGCGAAGAATTTACAGTAATGCTGCTGAATTCCAGAAAGGACGAAGCGTTTCTTGTTGCCGAACGAATCAGAAAATGCGTGGAAGAAACAGTTATCTGCTACGAAGACCGGAAAATTCAGCTGACCATTTCCGGCGGAATTTCTGAATTCAACGTAAAGACGAATCCGGTTCGTTCCGCGAAAAGACTCGTTGACCAGGCAGACCAGGCGCTTTACCTTTCCAAGCGGACGGGCAGAAACCGAATTTCCGTCTGGGAAGAATCCGTGGAATCCGAAATAATCGAACAGGCCATATGAAATTTTTGCGAAAACCATTCCGATATTCATTCAGCAACGCAACTTTTGTGCTGATTGCGGCGAATCTTGCGGTGTTTTTTTTGACCATGCTTTTTCCGCGGCTGGAAATTTATCTTTCGCTTTCTCTGGCGGGACTCGTGCGCAGATGGTTCTGGCAGCCGGTTACGTATCTTTTCGTGCATTCAGGATTTTCGCACATTCTGTTTAACATGATTGCGCTTTTCTTTTTTGGATTTCCCGTGGAAAAATCGCTGGGCACGAAGGAATTTCTGCTTTTTTATTTTTTCTGCGGAATTCTCGACGGAATTTTTTCAGTTTTTTTGTACTTTTTTCTTGGAACGAATGTTTTTCTCATGGGTGCAAGCGGTGCAATTTACGCGCTTCTGCTCGCCTACGCAGTAATTTTTCCGCGAAGCATGATTTACATCTGGGGCATAATTCCCGTTCCGTCGCCGCTTCTGGTGCTGATTTACGGTGCAATTTCGCTTTTCAGTCAAATCATGGGCGGAGGCGGAGTTGCACATCTGGCGCACCTGATGGGATTCGTGCTTGCATGGATTTATTTTTTGGCGAGAATGGGAATCAATCCGGTAAAAGTATGGAAAGACGCCTGGAAAAACTGAAAAAAGCAAAATCAGTCTTTAAAAAAGCATCGTTTTTGTGCATTTTTGCCGCGATTTCCGTTGCCGCTCAAACTCCGAGTCAGACCGAACAGCTGCGCATTCAGATTTGGTCGGATCTGGACAAATTCCCCGGAAAATTCGAAGAGGAGGACGAAATTTCCGCGGAAAAAACTGAAACCGCCGGTAACGACAACGAATTTCGCGCACTGTACGGATTCGCCATCGATACGTCAAAAAAAATCGCGCCGTTTTTGATGGAAGGAATGCTGTACGGATGGAATTTCGACTACACGCCTTACGACAAAACGCGAAAAGTTGACGAATTCTGGGAATTTTCTTCCGTGCAGGAATTCAATCCGTCGCTGAATCGCCTGGAATTTCATAATCCTGCGGTGAAAGACGGTCGGCTGGTGAGCTGGGTTTACTGCGACAGAACGGCGGAACAAAAACTTTCGTTCGAGCGGTGGTCTTCCATCGTGCATCCGAAAATAAAAGGCACCGGAAAGGCAAAAGTGGAAGACGAATTCGACGGAATCAGGGAAGCGTGCAGTCAGGCGGCAAAAAATGCAGTCAGGCAATACTGGCGTTCCCTCGTAAAAAACAAACCGAAGGAAATTTCCGGAACCGTGCTGTTAATCGGCGCACCGAGAATTTATATCAAAAGCGGCCTGTATATCGTTGAACTTGATTTTTTCATGGAAACTGATAGAATAGTGCCGTATATTTACTTTTGACGTACTTTTTAAAGGAGGTTACGTATGAAAAAAATGCTGATTTTGGCTGCCGCTGCGGTTTTTGCTGCAGGCGTTGCTTTCGCCCAGACGACATCGCAGGTTTTGGAAGCGGCCGACAGCTATGCGGACACCACGACGCAGACAATTCAGGTGGAAGACAAGTATCCGGAACTTCACGAAAAGGGAAAAAACGTTACCCTTTCGTTGGAATACACACCGCTCACCGGCGAAGCGATTTTCTACTACACTTGCACGCAATCAAGTTTCGATGACGGCGAAGCAATGAACGTTGCAATGGCAATTTACGACGATTTTGCCGCGGAACACAAATACAAGCACAAAAAATACGTGGCAAAAGACAAGAAAAAATACTTCAAGAACGAAAGCGGAATCCGGATGGTAACGTATTCGTCTCACGTGGTTTTCACGAAATAATTTTTCGATAAGGGCGGATTTTTCGCCTTTATCGTTTTTTTTGCATAAATCACTTCCTGTAAAGTGATTGTTTTCAATCGGTGGTCGCTACAGGGGCGGCCATATTTTTTTTGGTACAAAAAATTGACTGATTTAAAATCGCTCATCAAGAATCTTCATCCGCTGGAAACAAAAATTCTCCTGCATTACAGTTTAAAAGACGAACTTACTTCCACAAGACTGCAAACCGAATTGGGCTACAAAGAAGGTCACGCGAATCAGGCGTTCAGCTGGCTTGCGGGCAAAAAACTTCTGGCAGAAACTTCCCGAACGCCCCACACATATTTTGAACTGACGGATTTTGGCAGAAAAATCGATAAAAACGGATTTGCAGAAGAACGAATCGTGAATTTTCTGAAGGAAAACGGCGCGAAACGGCTTCCTGAAATCGCACAATCCCTGGGAATCGAAAATAAAGACGTCGGTTCCGCATTCGGTTCGCTGAGCAAGGATAACGTTCTGGCCATGAACGCCGAAAAAAAAGCCGAATTCACGGGCAATCCGCTGCCGAATCGTTTTTCCGTGGCAAAATCGCTGATAAAAAAAGCACTGAATTCGCCTGAAAATCAACTCGACGCCGCTGACCTTTCAAAAGACGAAATCGAAATCATGGGCGGACTCACAAAAAAACGCGGAATTTCTGAAACGCCGTTTAAAACCATCGAACGCGAAACCGTAGCGTACAAACTCACCGAATCATTTAAGGAAGTTGCCGAAGCGCTGAAAAAATTCGGAATCACGGGCAACGAAATCGGCGAAATAACACCTGCAATGCTTTCAAGCGGCGACTGGAAAAAAGGAACTTTCCGCGGATACAACATTTCCATTCCGCCCGCACGAATAATTCCCGGCAGGACGAATCCTTACGTGCAGTTTCTGGAAAGCGTAAAGGACAAACTCTGTTCGCTGGGATTTCAGGAATTCGACGGTCCCCTTGTTGAAACGGAATTCTGGAACGGCGACGCGCTTTTTATGCCGCAATTTCACGCAGCACGCGACATTCACGACGTTTACCGCATAAAATATCCCACGCACGCAAAATCCATCGAAGAACCGTATCTTTCAAACGTGGCAGCAGTTCACAGAAACGGCGGAAATACGGGCAGCCGCGGATGGAATTACGATTTCGACAACGAATTTACGCGACGACTAATCATGCGGAGCCAGGGCACGGTTCTTTCGGCGCATCAGCTTCACGACGCTGAAATTCCGGGCAAATATTTCGGAATCGCACGATGTTTCCGCTACGACAAAGTTGACGCAACTCATTTAAGCGATTTTTATCAGACTGAAGGAATCGTTCTGGGCGAAAATGCAAATTTAAAGACGCTTCTGGGATTTCTGGAAATGTTTGCGGTGGAAATTGCAGGCGCAACCGACGTAAAATACGTTCCCGGTTATTTTCCTTTCACCGAACCGTCCATCGAAGTGCACATAAAGCATCCTAAACTCGGATGGTTTGAACTCGGCGGAAGCGGAATTTTCCGTCCTGAAGTAACGAAAGCAATGGGCGTTGACGTTCCCGTTCTCGCGTGGGGAATCGGAATTGACCGGATGGCGCTCATGGCGTTGGGACTGAACGATTTGCGCGAACTTTTCTGCGAAGACGTGGAAAAAGTGCGGCTTAGAAAAGCGAAATTTTAACGAGAGTTTTATGCCTGTCGATTTTCGGCAGGTTTATTTTTTGCCGGCAACTCTGGAGGAACAAAATGGCAAACTACGATCCCAAATCTTTAAAGGCGGAAGAATTCATCAATCACGAAGAAATTCTTGCCACGTTGGACTACGCCGAAAAAAATAAGCGCAACGAAAAACTCATCGACGAAATTCTGGAAAAAGCACGTCCGCAAAAAACGCAGAACGGATGCACCTGTCGCGGGCTCACTCATCGGGAAGCGTCAGTTCTTCTGGCGTGCGACATTCCTGAAAAAATCGAAAAGCTTTATAAAATCGCGGAAGAAATCAAACTTGCGTTCTACGGAAACCGAATCGTAATTTTCGCGCCCCTTTATCTTTCAAATTATTGCGTCAACGGCTGCCTTTATTGTCCGTACCACGCGAAAAACAAACACATTGCACGCAAAAAGCTGACACAGGACGAAGTTCGCGCGGAAGTCATTGCACTTCAGGATCTGGGGCACAAGCGTCTTGCAATCGAAGCAGGCGAAGATCCGCAGAACAATCCCATCGAATACATTCTGGAATGCATAAAGACGATTTACAGCGTTCATCACAAAAACGGCGACATCCGGCGGGTAAACGTAAACATCGCGGCAACCACCGTAGAAAATTATCGCAGGCTGAAGGAAGCAGGAATCGGAACGTACATTCTTTTTCAGGAAACCTATCATCGCGACGGCTACCTTGCACTTCATCCCACCGGCCCGAAACACGATTACGCATACCATACGGAAGCCATGGACAGGGCAATGGACGGCGGAATTGATGACGTAGGACTTGGCGTTCTTTTCGGTCTGGACAAATACCGGTACGAATTCGCAGGCCTTGTAATGCACGCGGAACATCTGGAAGCGGTTCACGGAGTCGGTCCCCACACAATCAGCGTTCCCCGCGTAAAAAAAGCAGACGACATCGACCCGAATTCTTTTGACAACGGAATCGATGACGAAACTTTTGCAAAAATCGCGGCGTGCATCCGGCTTGCAGTTCCGTACACGGGAATGATTGTTTCCACCCGCGAAACTGAAGAAGTGCGCGACAAACTTTTAAAGCTCGGCGTGTCCCAGGTAAGCGGCGGTTCACGGACATCAGTCGGCGGCTACACGGAAGAAGAGCGTCCCCACGACACGGAACAGTTCAACGTTTCAGACCAGCGGAGCCTTGACGAAGTTGTGGACTGGCTCATAAAAAAAGGCGACGTTCCTTCTTTCTGCACGGCGTGTTATCGCGAAGGACGAACCGGCGACCGTTTCATGAGCCTTTGCAAAAGCGGACAGATTTTAAATTGCTGCCATCCGAACGCGCTCATGACTCTTGCAGAATATCTGGAAGATTACGCATCGGAAAAAACAAAATCAGACGGCTACAAAATGATTGAAGAAGAACTGAAAAAAATTCCAAAGGAAAAAGTCCGCCAGATTACAAAAGAACACATCGCGGAAATTCAAAACAGCGGCAAAAGGGATTTCAGGTTTTAAACCGATTTTTCTGATTTTTTCCTGAATCCGAATTCCGCGAAAAAAATAAAATCCGTACGGAGAAAAATTCCGCGCGGATTTTTTTTGCAGAAAAATTTATTTTATGGACAGAAGAAATTCCGAAAGTTTTTTTGCAGCGCATTCGTGAGTTTTTTCGCCCGGATGCATCCGCGAACCTTTGTCGTCTTCCGATTTTTCAATTTCGTCCATGGAATCGAATTTCAGGAAGAAAACGTTTTTGTCCGACGAAGATTTTTTGTAGTAATCGATTCCGCGCAAAATCAACGGCTCCACCAGCGGAACGCTCATCATTCCCAGCGCCCAGACGATTTTTGCACGCGGATTTTTTTTCCGCAGCACGAACAGAAATTCCTTTACCGCCAGAGAAATCCGCTCGCCGTCATTCACGGAAACTGCACCGTCTTCCAGCGAAAGTTTGTACTCGTCCCCCGAATCCGTCTGCCACGCCGGCTGAAAAAATGCGCCTGAATCGTTTGTGCCCAGATTCACCACCACGAAATCCGCTTTCCACAAAAAATCGTATTTTTCCAGTCCGCCCGCTTTCCGGTTCGCCAGACCTTTCGTCACGGAACAGACTTCTTCGTAGCACGACGGAATCGTCATCCGCGGATTATTGTTCCAGCCGCACAAAACGCCCCATCCGCCGTGAGCCACCACGCGAAAATCCGCATCCAGTTTTTGTGCAGTTTTCATGGCGTAACTTTTGCAAAACGAAACGAAGGACGGAATCCAGATTGTTTCGCGAAAATTTCCGTAAAGCCCTTCGCCCGTAGTCAGACTGTCGCCCACGAATTCTATGCGGAACTTTTTTTTGGGTACGTCAAAAAATTCCGTTTCCGCGCCGAATCCGAGTTCGCATAAAAAAAGCCCGTGATTTTTGTCGCAGTCCACGGGATGAGAATCGCGCAAAACTTTCACCGAATTTTCTTCCGCCGATGAAAGTCCGCGCACAAGACAAATCCATTTTTTTCCGCGGGGAATCATTACGCGCTGAATGATTTTTCCGTTCAAAAAAACGCACACAAAATGTTCCGACGATTCGTACCTGGATTCAAACTGCGCCCAGAGTTCAGTTCCGCGGAATTTTACTTCAAAGCCCGAACCGCTCCAGAAAAGCGCAATTTTGTCACGCGAAAGAAAATCTTTTACGTTGCGTCCAAAAAAGAAAACGCCGGAAACCCTGTTCGCTTTTGCCCGAAGAATATTTTTCATGGCGCAAGTCTAGCACGAATCGAATTTTTCAAAAACCCCCGAAAATTTCCATGCACCGCGAAAAAATTCCGTTCATGTAAGCCATCGCCGTTCCGTAGTTCACCACGCTGACTCCCGCATTTTTCGCCGCTTCCATCCGCGCTTTCATCTGCTGTTCCGTAATCATGCATCCGCCGCAATGAATCACCAGACTGAATTCCGACAAATCCGACGGAAATTCCGCGCCCGAAGAAAATTCAAACTGCACGTTTTTTCCCGAAAAATTTTTCACCATCGCCGGAAGCTGCACCGTTCCGATGTCCCTGCACTGCCTGTGATGCGTACAGCTTTCTGCAATTAAAATTTTGTCGCCGTCACGAAGCGCTGAAATTTTTTTTGCCCCCGCCGAAAGAAAATCCAGATTGCCTTTGTATCGCGCAAACAGAATCGAAAAAGAAGTCAGCGGAATTTCACGCGGAACTTTTTCTGCCACAAAAGCAAACGCCTGGGAATCCGTTATCACGAGCCGCGGACGTTCACGCAAAACCGAAAGCGTTTTTTCCAGCTGCCCGGGCTGGCACGCAAAAGCAATTCCGCCTTCGTCCAGAATTTCGCGCAAAGTTTCCTGCTGCGGAAGAATCAGCCTGCCTTTTGGCGCCGACTCGTCCACGGGAATCACCAGAATTACGATGTCGCCTTTTTTCACGAATCCGTTTAGAATTTTTTTCGCGGATTTTTTTGGCGCAAATTTTCCCAGAAGATTTTTCAGTTCATCGATGTTTTCGTTTGTTTTCGCGCTGACAAAAATTTCGTTTTCCCCGCAAGCCGATTTTTTTTCCGCAAGCAAATCCGATTTATTGAACGCCACCACAAAAGGAATTTTTTTTTCGCGCAGAACGTCCAGAATTTTTTCTTCTTCCGCCGAAATTCCTTCCGACGCATCCGCCACCAGCACCGCAATGTCCGCATCCGAAAGCGATTTTTTTGCACGCTCCACACGCAGTTCGCCCAAATCGCCCTCGTCGTCCATGCCCGGAGTGTCCACCAGAACCACCGCGCCCAACGGCAAAATTTCCATGGATTTTTTTACAGGATCAGTCGTCGTGCCCTTCACATCAGAAACCACCGAAACTTTTTGCGCAGCCACCGCATTCACCAGACTGGATTTGCCCGCATTCCGTCGTCCCAGAAAAACCACGTGAATTCTTTCGCCCGAAGCAACTTCATTCAGATTCATTTTTTCCTCCCAAAACCGCAAGACCTTTTCCGCGGAATTTTTTCAAAAATTTTTTCGATTCGGAATTTTCTTCCAGAAATTTTTTCATTCGTGATGCATCGAATTTTTCAGGCGAAAGGAATTTCAGCGCGTCCAGAAATTCCGCCGAATTTTTTGCAAAGGAATCCGGAACCGTCAGCGAAAAATTTTCCTGCATATAATTCCAGAAAATTTTTTTTCCGCACGAAAT
>CAZACA010000006.1:0-27375 GCA_964483515.1 uncultured Treponema sp. | reverse complement strand
TTCTAAAAACGCAAGTTTTTAAAAAACAATGCAAAAGGCATTTTGCAAAAAAAAATAAAGCACCGCTTTGAAAAAAATCAAACATCGTTTGAAAAAAAATTGCACAAATAAAAAAATCAAAAGCATTGCTTTTAAAAACAAAAAAAGCGGTTCAAAAAAATCTAAACCGCTTTCTGTAAAAATTATCTTGCCCTGACTACTTTTTCGACCGTTTTACCGTCGGCGGAAAAAATTACAAAAACTCTGTCGCCTAATTTGAACGCGCCCTGATTCGACATTTCTTCACGCGGTTCATGTTCCCTGTCCTGCACTTCATGTCGCGGCCGTTCGCTGCCTTTTGGTGCACCCTGATGCGGTTCGAATTTCGGTGGACGTCCGCCTTCCATTGCAACGAACTGAATTTCGCCGTCAGAATTCACTTCCAGATTTTCCGAGCCGAACGAAATCTTCATGGTTACTTTTTCGTTTTCAGTGTCCAGCGACAAATCCGTTACGATTCCTCCGCGGAAAACTTTTGCTTCACCGAATCGTTCCAGAAAAACCTGTTCCGGTTTCGGCGGCTTTTTTCCCTGAACCGGAGCGGCAAAAATTCCTGCTGCACAAACAGCCGACACCAGCGCAAAAGCAACTGCGCATTTAAGATTTTTTTTGTTTTTCATAATTTTCTCCTTACGAAAAAAAGTTTTGTTCAGGTCGCTTCACCTGCGCCCTTTTAACACAAAAAGTTTTGTGCAAAAAAAAGATTACACCGTTTTTTCATAAAAAGATGTTATGTCTGATTTTTTAACAACAAATTATTTTTTCCGCGGATTTTCGGTTTACGCTATTCGGTGAAACGAATTTCCTGCCACATATCGTTGTACAAATCCAGATTTTCGCCCACGTCCATTTTCAGCGTGCAATTTGCCATCTGTTCCGCATCGTACATCGGCGTGGTGGTGGTGAATTGCGCGGCGTCTTTGTTCACGAAGCACGGAAAGTGGAATGCATCCAGAAATTTCGCGTAAACTTCAGGACGATGAATGTAATTGATGAATTCGTTGGCGAGTTCCGGGTGCGGCGCATCCTTTAAAATGCACATGCTGTCCAGATACGACGGTCCGCCTTCCTGAGGAATGAAAAAATCGATGGTTTCGCTCCATTTTTCTTCGGGAACTTCGCTGAAAATTACTTCCGCGTAACCCTGACAAAGCCAGAAATCGCCCGAAGCAAACGATTTGCCGAATCCTTCCGCGTCGAATTTTACGAGATTCGGTTTCCAGTCTTTTGCGATTAAATTTTTCGCGTCTTCCAGTTCTTTTTTATCCACGGAATTTATGCTTTTTCCCTGAAACGCCAGAGCGTCGCCCAGAATTTCCCGCATGTCGTCCATCATGGAAGCGTGTCCTTTAAACCGCCTGTCCGCAAAAATATTCCAGCTGCGTTCATAGTCACCGCTGATTTTCGTTTTGTTCACTGCGATTCCCGCGGCACCAAAATAATACGGCACGCAAAATTTCATTTCGGGGTCGTAATCCGCTTTTTCAAAAACCGCCGGATTTATGTGAATTTTATTCGTCATTTTTTCTGCGTCCAGTTCGCGGAGCATTCCCTGCTTTATCATAATCGAACAGAAATCCTGGGACGGAACTACGATGTCGTAACCTTTTGCACCGGCGCGAAGTTTTGCGTACATTTCTTCGTTGGAAGAATAACTGTCCACTTTTACGACGCAATCGAATTCCTTTTCAAAATCGCGGAGAACTTCGTCGGGCGTGTAGTAAGTCCAGTTGTACAGATAAACGATTCGTTCATCGGATTTTTTTGTGCAGGCGAAAAAAACAAACGAAACGAATGCAAACAAAAAGCAAAATTTTTTCATAAAAAACCTCTGTAAAAAAAAATTATCTTGATGCGGCAAAAGATTTCAGCCGGCTTCTGAGCAAAACTGCAACTACGCAAATCGCCAGAATCAGGACGAACGAAAGCGAATTGATTACGGGACTCACGCCGAACCGAATCAGCGAATAAACGTAAATCGGCAGCGTCGTGCTTCCCGGACCGGCAACCAGATTCGTGATTACGTAATCTTCCAGCGACATGGTTACGCTCATCATAAATCCTGAAAGAATTCCGGGCATGATTGCAGGCACGATTACTTTTGTCAGCGTCTGCATTTCGTTGGCGCCCAAATCGTGGCTTGCTTCAATAATCGAATAATCGAATTCGTCGATTCGCGCGCTGACCATTAAATAAACGAACGGCAGGCAGAAAGTCGTGTGTGCAATGAAAATCGTTCCGAGCCCCAGGGACATTTTTATTCCGCTGAAAAAAATCAGGAGCGAAAGTCCCATAATTACTTCGGGCAAAACCATGGGCAAAAAACTTACGGTCTGAATGTACGACTTTCCGAAAAAATTGTACCAGCTGACTCCGATGGCTGCGAGCGTTCCCAGAATCGTTGCAACCACGGCGGAAGTTACTGCAATAAAAAGGCTGTTCCACAACGAATGCCAGAGCGGTTTTGAGCTGAAAAAAAGTTTTTCGTACCAGATGAACGAAAAATTCGTAAACGTCGTGTCCTTTGAGCCGTTGAACGAAAAAAACACGATTACAAAAAGCGGCAGAAACAAAAACAGAATCGAAAGGCAAAGCACCGTGTTTGACAGGCTGAACCGCTGGTTTCGTTTTTTCCACTGACGTTTCGCGTGTCGATTTGATTCGCTTTTCGGCACGGATTTAAATTTTTTGTAAAGCGAAAGAATGGGATTTTTCATTTTTGTTCCCCGAAATTTGTTTTGGAAACTACTTCCGAAATTGACGCGGCGGAATCTTCCTTCTGCGATTTTTTGTTCAGGTCGGCTTCTTTTCTGCCTGTGGAAAGCATGAGCATTACGCCTGCCATACTGATGAGCGTTATCACCAGACTGAATGCAGAATCCAGCGGCCAGTTGCGGATTTTCACCTGATCCATAATCACGTTGCCGATCATGTAACTGTCTTTTCCGCCCACCAGATCGGGTACGGTATACGTTCCGAAAATCGGGATGAAAGTAAAAATTATGGCGCTTAAAATTCCGCTTTTTATGCCCGGAATCAGCACGCGGAACATGGACTGCGCTTTCGTGGCACCCAAATCCCTGGACGCTTCCAGCAGCGTAAAATCGAACCGGTCGACTGCGGTAAAAATCGGCAGAATGGCGTAAGGCAGATACATATAAATGCTCACGAGAATTACCGTGCCGCGCGTGTACATGAATTTATGCGGAACGAAATTTTTTGTGCCGCCGGAAATTTTCTGCAACGCTGAATGAACTGCGCCCAGAATCTGATTCAGAATTCCGTTGTCGCCCAGAATCGTAATCCACGCGAAAATCCTGATGAGGCTGTTCGTTAAAAAAGGAACTACTACCAGAATCAGAAGCACGGTCTGATGACGGCTCCGCGCCATGGCATATCCGCAGGGAAGCGCAATCAGAATCGTAATCGTCGTTGCCACAAAAGTAATCCACAGCGTCCGCAGAAAAATCATTCCGTAAGCAGGACTGAGCATCTGTTCGTAAGCCTTGAGCGAAAATTCCATGGAAACGCCGCCGTAAACATCGCGCTTTAAAAACGAATAGCACAAAATTATGAAAAGCGGAACGATAAAAAAAACTGAAAACCACAAACCCATTGGCCACGCGTACAGAGGACCCGGATTTCGTTTTTTGTATTTTGCGGAATATGCTTTTTTTGCGATTTTCAGCTGAAGGCTTTGATGCGATTTTTTTTCGTCACGCGTCATTTGTTAATGTCCTCAACGATGTAACCGTCATCCGCCGACCATGAAACGTAAACTTCATCTTTCCATGCGATTTCCGGGCCGTCGTCCAGATAATTCGTGTGCTGCTTGAAAACTTTTATAATCGTGCCGTTTTCCAGACGGACGTAAAATTTCGACTGAAATCCCGTGTAAACCGGTTCTTCCACGATTCCTTTAAAAACATTGATGTCTTTTCGTCCGCCCACGTTCGGTTCTTCCAGGGTAATGCGGATTTTTTCAGGCCGGATCGTAAAGCAGACTTTCTGTCCAGGAGCCGTGTTGTCGTAATCAGTAACGAGGATATTTTTGTCTTCTTCGCGCATCGCCTGAGTTTCGCCCTTTAACTGCGCCTGCAAACCCAGTGCCGGAGTGTTCAGCGTTACGTTGAATTCGTCTTCGCCTTTTTTATTTTTGTGCGGTTCGCAAAAAACCACGGTGCTTTCAAAAAGATTCGTTTCGCCGATAAACTGCGCTACAAACTGCGTGGCGGGGCTTTCGTAAATTTCAAACGGCGTTCCCACCTGCAAAAGTTTTCCCTGATTGATTACTGCAATCCTGTCGCTGACTGCAAGCGCTTCACTCTGGTCGTGAGTAACGTAAATGAACGTAATGCCGATTTTGTCATGAAGCGTGTCCAGGTCTACAAGCAAATTTGCCCGGAGTTTTGCATCCAGCGCAGAAAGCGGTTCGTCAAGCAGAAGAACTTTCGGTTCGTTAATCAATGCACGTGCAATCGCCACACGCTGCCTTTGTCCGCCGGAAAGCTGATTCGGTTTTTTGTACATATGCTGGTCGAGCTGAACCAGGTGCAGATATTCCCGGACTTTTTCGTCGATGATTTTTTTGTCGATTTTTTTCAGCCTGAGGGGAAACGCAACATTTTCGTAAACTGAAAGATGAGGAAAAAGCGCGTAACTCTGAAAAACCGTGTTGCTCTGTCGTTTGTTCGGCGGAAGAGGAATTACGTTTTTGTCGTCGAAAAGAACCGTGCCTTCATCAGGAAATTCAAATCCTGCAATAATCCGCAGAAGCGTAGTTTTTCCGCAGCCGGAAGGACCGAGCAAAGAAAAAAATTCTCCCTGCTTGATTGTAAGATTGATGTCGTCAAGGGCATGAAAAGAATCGAAATGCTTCGATACGTTTTTGATAGAGATTGTACTTCCGTTCACTAAGGTACGACTCCCATGAAAAGCCGCCGCCGCTCCGAAACGAACCAACTTCGCCTTTTCAAACACATTCTCCAAAGGAAAACGTGCAAAGTATAGATGAATTTGCAACGCAAACTTTTTAGCAATTCCCCTAAAAAAGGATTCGGAGGTGCGAAAACGGGCTGCCTCGGCTGACAAAAGTCTCGGAGTAATTTGTATTTTATACGTAAAAAAGTCAATCAATTTTAAAAATTTTTTTGGATTATTTTTAATTGAAAATTGCATTTTGAATCAGTATAGTAGCCGATTATGAATCGATACGTTTTTTCTCAAGCGATAAAAATTACGACGCCGGTTTTTTTCGGATACATCGCCATCGGAATCGGATTCGGAATTCTTTTTGCAAACGCAGGCTATCCGTGGTATCTGGCGGTTCTTGCCTGTTTCGTAATGTACACGGGCGCGGGACAATATTTTATCGTGGGGCAGCTTGCTTCCGGCGCGAAATTAAGCGAAATAATTTTAGTTCAGTTTCTTCTGAGCATTCGTCACATTTTTTACGGACTTGCGCTGATTTCAAAATATCGTGGTGCGGGGAAAAAAAAACTGTATCTGATTTTTGCCATTACCGACGAAACTTTTGCGCTTGTAAACGGAATCGAAGTTCCGCCGCGAATCGATAAAATTTCGTTTTACGCCATGATTTCAGCCCTTGATCAGTTTTACTGGTGTCTGGGAAGTTTTATCGGCGCGGTTTCTTTTGCGGTTCTGGAAAAATACAATCTGAGCCGGTTTTTGAACGGAGTGGATTTTGCGCTCACTTCGCTTTTCATCGTGCTTTTAATCGAACAGCTGAAGTCGTCAAAAGATGCGCTTCCTGCAATTCTGGGCGGAATTTTTGCCGTTGCTGCCGTGGCGGTTTTCAAACTGAATTTAATGGCTTCGTCGAACATAATCTGGACGTCCATCGTTTTGTCGCTGGGAGTGCTTCTGATTTTGCGCGGACCGAAATTTTTTGAAAAGGAAAAAATTCTTTCCGCGGAGGAATCGAAATGAAATATTCCCTGTCCATGACCGTGCTGGCGATTTTTGTTTCCGGCGCGATAATTTTTGCCACGCGACTTTTTCCGTTTGCTGCATTCAGTAAAAAAAATCCGCCTGCAATCATCCGGTTCATTGAAAAATTCATTCCGCAGGCGATTATGGCGGTGCTGGTGATTTACTGTTTTAAAGACGTGAATTTTTCTTCCGCGGAACTTTCGCTGCCGTATTTTATCTGCGCTGCCATGACGGTGACGCTTCATCTGCTTTTCAAAAATTCCATGGTGAGCATTTTTACGAGCACCGTTGCATTCATGATTTTATCGCGGATGATGTAATTTTTTTGGGGGAAAAAATGTGCGAAAAAACCGACGACAATACAGTTTACATTCTGGATTCTTACGGATTGATTTACCGTGCTTACTTTGCGCTTTTCAACAGGCCGCTTACAAATCCTGCCGGCGACAATATCAGTGCGGTGGTGATTTTTTTCCGCAATCTCAAGGCGCTTCTTTCCAGGCATAATCCGCAGTTTCTGGCAGCGGCGTTTGATTCCCGCGTGAAAACTTTCCGGCACGAACTTTATCCGCAGTACAAGGCGACCCGCGACAAAACTCCCGACGATTTGATTGCGCAGGTTCCGTGGATCGAAGAAATTCTTTCGGCGCTGGAAATTCCCGTTCTGCGGTGCGACGGATTCGAGGCGGATGACGTAATTGCAACCGTTGCAAAAAAATGCCGCGAAGAAAATCGTCCGTGCAGAATTTTAAGCGGCGACAAAGATTTGCTTCAGCTGGTAAACGATTCGTGCATGGAAATGCAGCCCGACAAATCCAACGGCGGATGGGAAACTGTGGACGCAAAATCCGTGGAAGCAAAATGGGGAATTCCGCCTGAAAAAATTCTGGACTACCTTTCGCTTCTGGGCGATGCTTCCGACAACGTTCCCGGAGTGCGCGGCGTGGGCGAAAAAACTGCGCTGAAACTTCTGACGCAATTCGGTTCGCTGGACGAAATTTATAATCACGCGGATGAAATAAAAGGTGCGCTGGGAGAAAAAATTCGCGGCGACAGGGAAAACGCATACTTTTCAAAAAAACTCATTACGCTGCGCGAAGACGTTCCGGTGCAAATCGATTTCGATGCGTGCTGCACAAAAAAAATAAATTTCCGCGCAGGAGCAAAGGCACTGGAAAAATTCGGTGCGTATTCCGTGGCAAAAAGTTTTGATGCAGAAAGTGCCGCTGAAAATTCCGCCGAAAAAAAATCAGCGCAGAAAATTCCTTCCATCGCGCAGGAAGTGCCGCTGAAAATTCCGCCGAAAAAAAATTCCGCTGAATACGCGCCATGCACAAATTTGCACGAACTGGAAAAATTCGTGGACGACGTTCTGGCTTCGGAAAAAAAAGTCGTTGCCTTCGACACGGAAACTGACGGGCTGGACACCCATTCGTCAAAAATCGTGGGATTCAGTCTGAGCGCAGAAAAAGGCCGCGGAATTTACGTTCCGATTTTTTTGTCCATGGGAATGTTCGCGCCGGAAACGATTTCAAAACGCGACTGCTTTTTTCAGCTGGAAAAAATTCTTTGCAACGATGAAGTGACGGTCGCCATGCACAACGGAAAATTCGATCTGGAAATTTTAGCGTGCAACGGATTCGCGAAAAAAATTTCCTGCAAAATTTTCGATACGATGGTTGCCGCGTGGATTCTGGATTCAGCCGCCACGGGAAAAAGTCCGTTCGGTCTGGAGCATCTGGCGGAAACAAAATTAGGTTTAAAGGGAATTGAATTTTCGGAAATCGTGGAAAAGGGAAAAACTTTCGCCGACGTTCCGCTGGAAGATGCTTTTCGTTACGCTGCGGAGGACGCCGATTTTACTTTTCAGCTTTACGAAATTTTTCGCGATGAACTGAAATCCGCGGGACTTGAAAAATTATTTTACGAAATGGAAATGAAAATTCTGCCGATTCTGGTGGACATGGAAATTTGCGGAATTCATCTGGACAAGGAAAAATTAAAGGAATACGGCGCGGAACTTTCGGTTTTGATTTCGCAGAAGGAAAATGAAATTTACAGAACGGTGGGACACGAATTCAACATTGCGTCTCCGATTCAACTGCAAAAAGTTTTGTTTGAAGAGCGCGCGCTTCCCCACGGAAAAAAAACGAAAACCGGTTACAGCACCGACACCGCCGTTCTGGAAGATTTATGCGAAGAAACTGACGACGTAGTTCCGCGGATGATTCTGGATTACCGCACATACACAAAATTGCAGAGCACGTACGTGGAATCTTTGCCGAAACTTTCGGATTCACGCGGAAGGGTGCACACTTCATTTTTGCAGACCGGAACCGCTACCGGCAGACTTTCCAGCCGCGAACCGAATTTGCAGAACATTCCCGTGCGCGAAGAAGAAGGCAGACGGATTCGTTCGGCATTCACCGCAGAAAAAGGAACGGTGCTGA
Organism: uncultured Treponema sp.; assembly: GCA_964483515.1. GTDB lineage: Bacteria > Spirochaetota > Spirochaetia > Treponematales > Treponemataceae > Treponema_D. The sequence goes on along the minus strand of CAZACA010000006.1, from coordinate 18,934 downwards.
TTTCCGCGGATTATGCGCAGATTGAACTGGTGGTTCTGGCACATTTAAGCGGCGACAAGAATTTGTGTTCAGCGTTTGAAAACGGAGTGGACGTGCACAAATCAACTGCATCGCTGATTTACAAAATTCCGCCGGAAGAAGTGAACGCCACTCAGCGGATGTTTGCCAAGCGCGTAAATTTCGGCGTGATGTACGGAATGAGTTCGTTCAGGCTTTCAAGGGATCTTGGAATCAGCAGGACGGAAGCGAAAAATTTCATCGACAGATATTTTGAAACTTATGCGCAGGTAAAAAAATTTCTGGACGACACGAAAATTTCCGCGCGGGAAAACGGATTCGTGGAAACGATTACGGGACGACGCCGGTACATTCCTGAAATAAAAAGCGCAAACAAAATGATTCTTCAGGGTGCGGAACGAATCGCCATCAACACGCCCATTCAGGGAAGCGCCGCGGACATCGTAAAAATCGCCATGATCCGCATAAACGATGCATTTGAAAAAAACGGCAGCCGCGCAAAAATGCTTTTACAGGTTCACGACGAATTGATTTTTGAATGCCCCGAAGAAAATTCCGCCGTGGAAGAAACCGTCGCCATCGTCAGGCGCGAAATGGAAAACGCCGTTCCGTTAAAAATTCCGCTGCGGGTAAGCGTCGAATGCGGAAAAAACTGGGGAGAATTCCACTGATGATTCTGTGCGTTACGGGACAGATGGCTGCGGGGAAAAATTTCGTTTCGTCGGTTCTGGCGGAAAAAGGATTCGCCTGCATTGATGCCGATTTGCTCGGTCACGAAGCCGTTGAAAAATGCGCTGAAAAAATTTTCGCGGAATTCGGTGAACTCGCCGCAGAAAAAAAAATTCAGATTGCAGAAGATTCCGCGGAAGGAAAAAAAATTCTGCGGAAAAATCTGGGCGCGCTGATTTTTGGAAATGCAGAACTTGTGTCGCGTCAGGAAAAAATCGTCTTTCCGTACATCAACGAAAAAATCGAAAATTTTATTGAAGAAAATTCGCGGGCAAAAAAAAATGCAGCGGTGAATGCAACGGTTCTGTACAAAATTCCCGCCATGAAAAAAATCGATTTCGTGCTGTACGTGGATTCGTTTTTGTGGCTGAGAATTTTCCGCGCGAAAAAAAGGGACGCATCGAAAATTTCAGAAATCCTCCGCCGGTTCAAATCGCAGAAAATGCTTTTCAAAAATTACGAACGGACGGGAATCCGCGTTTACAGAATTTTTAATTCGTTCGGAAAAAAATCCGTGGAAAAACAAATCGAAAAATTCCTGAAAAAAATTCAGCGTTCCGTCGGATGAAAAAAAATCTAAACAACATTTTTTTTGTGCCGATATTTTTTTATGGAAACCGGCGTCCGAATTTTTACTGGGCCGGAGGGGAAAAAAATGGAACAGAAAAGAACTATTTGGATTGTACTTGCAGCCGGAATTTTTTTGATGGTTGTACTTGGCGCCGCAATGATTCTTTATGCGCCCGAAACGAAAAAAAATACGACGGCTCTTTATCAGCGTGACAGCGGAAGCGTGTGGATGTCGCCGGAAGCAGCAGAAAGCAGACGAAACGATCCGTATCTGGCTGAAGAAAAATTTCCGCCCAAAAAAGAAGAAAGCATAATTCCCAAAGACGACGTTTCTTCAGTGACTGCGAACATTGCTCATCCCGCGGAAGGAACGACTTCGCTCGTGGACAACGTGACCGTCGTTTCAACCGGAAGCACGAACATTTACAACGTGGGCGAAACTACAATCGATTTGAATTCGCTGAAAAATTCTTCAAAGGAAGTTGCAGCAGTTACTCCGCAGAATAAAGCCGCCGAAAATGCCATCCGCGAAACGAACGAAGTTTACCGCAACGTGGAAAAAAATGAGCCGCTTGTAGAAAAACAGTACGCGTCCCAGGTTGCAGAATCTGCGGAAAGAAAAAATTATGTCGCGGAAAAAATTGAGCCGGTTCGCCCTGAATCTGCACCGAAAAAAAATTCCGCTCAGCCGAAAATTTCTTCTGCGCCCAAAAATTCATCCGCAGCGAATTCAGCGAAAACTTCTGCCGCGAATTCATCAGCGCAAAAAAAATCTTCAGCGAATTCCGCCGCATCGAATTCAGCAAACGCAGCAAAATCGGTTCAGCAGGTTTCTGCGCCAAAAAAAAGCGTGGACAGATTCTGGGTTCAGGCAGGTTCGTACACCACGACAAAAAATGCTGACGAAGCGCGCGGAGTTCTGGAGTCGAATAAAATTCCCTGCGAAGTTTTCACGTCGGACGTAAAGGGCACCATGCATTACCGCGTTCGTGTGGGACCGTACACAACCCGGAGCGAAGCCGAATACTGGAAAAACCGAATCGACGCAATTCCGCTTTTTGCAAGCAACAAAAGTTTCGTAACGTCCACGAGTTCCGCAAAATAACCGCGCAGAACGGCTGAATCGGAATGAAAAAAACGAATGCCATGCGGATTCTGGACGCGAAAAAAATTCATTACGCGGTAAAGGAATACGATGACGACGGCGAACACGAACTGAAAAAAGGCGCGGCTTTGTCTACGTCGCAAAAAATCGGCGTGGAACCTGAACGCGTTTTTAAAACCATCGTCATGCAGACCGAATCGAAGGAAACCGTAGTTTTCTGCCAGAACGCGCTGTACGAAATCAATTTAAAAAAAGCACGGAACGTATGCGGCGCAAAAGAAATTTTTCCCGTCAGGCAGGACGAACTTTTATCGCTGACAGGATACGTTCGCGGCGGATGTTCACCGGTGGGCATGAAGCGAAAATTCCGCACGTTCATTGACGAAACGGTTCTGCTTCATGAAACGGTTTTTGTAAGCGGCGGTGCACGAGGAATTCAGATTGAAATTTCACCGGAAGATTTAATTTCTGCATCAGATGCAACGGTGGCGGATTTGATTCTGGAGTAATTTTTTTTCAGTTTTATCCGCGGAAATTTCAGCCGTCCGGAAAATCATGAATTCAGTTTCATCGACTTTTTTAAATTTGTGTAGTAAACTCAATCGTATGAAAACGCACACTTTTAAAGGCGGAATTCATCCGCTTGAAATGAAGGAACTGAGCAACCGGAATTCCATTCGAGAAGCGTTTCCTTCTTCGCGGACGGTTACGATTCCGGTTACCATGGGAGGCGCGCCAAATCTTCCGCTGGTAAAAGTCGGGGACGTGGTGGCAAAAGGACAGAAAATTGCAGCGAGCGAAAAATTCATGTCTGCACCGGTTCATTCTTCCGTGTCAGGAAAAGTCAAGAAAATTCAGAACTGCATCGTGACGGGAAATCTTTCCGTGCCGTGCATTGTAATCGAAGCGGACGATTCAGGTTCAACGCAGTTCATGAAAATTCTCGATCCGTTCAAATGCACGCGGGAACAGTCGCTGGAACGAATCCGTGAAGCAGGAATTGTGGGCATGGGCGGCGCGAGTTTTCCCACGCACGTAAAGCTGAATCCGGGCGACAAAAAAATCAATTACGTTCTGGTGAATGCTGCGGAATGCGAACCGTACCTGACCTGCGACGAACGCACCATGATTGAAAACACGGCGGAACTGATTGACGGACTTTCCATCGTTCTGCATCTTGTGGGCGCGAAAGGAATCATTGCGCTGGAAGACAACAAGGCGTACATTTTCGACGCGATTGAAAAAGCCATCGTAGAAAAAGGTTTCGCGGACGACATAAAAATAAAAATCGTCAGGACAAAATATCCGCAGGGCTCGGAAAAATTTATTGCGGAATCCTGTCTGGGCGTGGAAATTCCTTCGGGAAAACTTCCGGCGGATGCAGGCGTCATCATTTCCAACGTGGGAACTTTTTGTGCCATCAGCGAAGCGTTCCGTCTGGGCAAACCGCTCATTGAACGAAGCGTTACCATTTCGGGCGGCGCAGTACAGAATCCGTGCAATTTAAAAGTTCCCGTGGGTACGATTGTGGCAGATCTGGCTGGCGAATTTTTTTCCGTGGATGAAAATCGCGTGGCAAAAATAATTTCAGGCGGACCGATGATGGGATTTGCCATGGCTGACCTGAATTTTCCCGTGGCGAAAGGAACGAGCGGAATTACGATTCTTACTGCGGACGAAACTTACATCTGCGACGAAAGCCAGTGCATCGGCTGCGGAAAATGCGTCCGTGCGTGTCCCATGCATTTAAATCCGGTTCTGATGATGCGCGAACTGGAATCGGAAAATCTGGAAAAAGCAAAACGATTCGGACTCATGGATTGCATCGAATGCGGCTGCTGTTCGTTCGTGTGTCCTGCAAACGTCAGGCTGGTTCAGCGTTTCAGAATCGGAAAATCTATTGTCCGCGAAAAAAAATAATTTGCGGAATTTTTTACAAGGAATTTAAATGACAAGCGAAAACAAAATGAAAGTTTATCTTTCTTCAAGCCCCCATTTTACTCTGGGAAAATCAACCCAGGGAATTATGGGCTGCGTGCTGATTTCACTTTTACCCGAATGCATTTACGGCGTTTTGATTTTCGGACTGAGTGCGCTGATTACGATTCTGGTTTCGGTGGCGAGCTGCGTTTTTTTTGAATTTCTGTTTCAGAAAATTACGCATCAGAAAATCGTCGTGTCGAATCTTTCGGCGTGCGTTTCGGGCGTAATGCTTGCGCTGGTTCTGCCGTCCACAACTCCGGTCTGGATGACGATTCTGGGCGCGGCTGTGGCGATGATTGTGGCAAAAGGACTTTTCGGCGGAATCGGAAGCAACGTTTTTAATCCTGCGCTGACGGGACGTGCGTTTCTGTTCATCAGTTTTCCGAGTGCGCTTGGTGCAACGTGGGCTGCTCCCGGAACTGACGCAATTTCCAGTGCAACGGTTTTAAGTCAGATTAAGGCAGGAACTTTTTCCGCGGAAAATTCGGACTACATAAAATTTTTTCTGGGCTATCGTTCGGGATGCATCGGCGAAACTTCTGCGCTTTTAATTTTAATTTCGTTTTTATTTTTGTTTGTGACGCGGATTATCGACTGGCGCGCTCCCCTTTCCATGGTGGCAACTCTGATTATCTGCACGGCGATTTCGGGCGGCGACGTTCTGCTTTCACTTCTGACCGGCGGAATTTTATTCGGCGCGACTTTCATGGTAACCGATTATGCAACTGCTCCGATTACGCGGACGGGCAGACTGATTTTCGGATTCGGCTGCGGACTCATTACTTTTTTGGTGCGAAAATTCGGCGGATATCCTGAAGGCGTAATGTTCAGCATTCTGATCATGAATTCGGTGGCGCCATTTTTAAATAATTTTACCGCGCGGATGTACGGTCACGGAAAAAAAGTTCAGCGGCAGATTGAAAAATCCAAAAATTCCGCGGAAAAACCGGAGGAAAAAAAATGAATGCCAAACGCGATTTTTTTGAAACGATTCGGCTGGGAATTACGCTGGCACTTTACGCGACGGCGGCGTGTGCAATTCTGGCGGCGGTAAATAATTCTACGGCAGCGCGGATTCGTCAGAACAAAATTGAAAAAGCGACTGCTGCCATGAAAGAAGTTTTCAGCGATGCGGACGAATTTTTGCAGGTGCAGGATTTTCTTCCGGCGGAAAATTCTTCCGTGACGATTCAGGGCGTTTACGTGGCGAAATCAGGCGGAAAAAAAATCGGCGGCGTCGTGCAGGTTTCCGGCCCCACGTATGACCGCGGAACGATTATGGTCGGCATGACTGACGGCGGAAAAATCACCGGAATGCGTTTTCTGGAACTTTCGGATTCGCCAGGATTCGGACTGAAAGCAAACGATGCGACTTTTAAATTGCCCGGCGGAAAAACTTTTTACGGACAGTTTGAAGGAAAATCTACGGAAGAAAAATTTTCGGCGGGAAAAAATTTCGATGCAATTTCCGGCGCGACAATTACGAGCGTTGCCGTGGGCAATCTGATGAATGAAGGAATCAGGTCGCTGAAAGACGTTTTGAATTCACAGGAGTAAAGGAAAAATGAACAGACGGCTGCAAATTTTTACGAACGGATTCTTTCGGGAAAATCCGCTTCTGGTTCTGAATATCGGGCTTTGTTCGTCCCTGGGCGTTACTACAAGCATTTTTAACGGACTTGGAATGGGCATGAGCATGACGTTCGTTCTTTTGATGAGCGAAATCGTCATCAGCATTTTCCGCAAAAAAATTCCCAATGCAATCCGCCTTCCGATTTTTATAATCATCATCGCGGCGTTTACTACAATCGTTCAGCTGGTTCTGCAGGCTTACGTGGAATCGCTTTACGATGCGCTGGGCGTTTTTCTTCCGCTGATTGTGGTGAACTGCATCATCATGGGCCGCGTGGAATCCTTTGCGTCAAAAAATTCAACGGGAGAATCCGTGCTGGATGCGCTGGGAATGGGACTGGGCTACACCATGGTTCTTCTGGTGATTTCGCTGATTCGTGAATTTTTCGGCGGCGGAACGATTTTTGCCGGAACTTCGATTAAAGCCGAAATTATTCCTGAAGCGTACCGCGTGGGAATTTTAAACAGTGCACCCGGCGGATTTTTAGTTTTTGGATTTCTGGGTGCGGCGGTTCAGTTTTTTAAAAACAAAAGGAAATCGTAAATTTTTTGCTGCGAATTCGGTTCATCTGGAGGAATTTTTTTATGGCAGATTTAATCAAACTTTTTATAAAATCGGCGGTCATCGACAACGTGGTTTTCATTCAGTACCTGGCGATTTGTCCGTTCATCGGAATGACGAGCGAAACAGGAAAAGCGGCGGGCATGGGATTCGCTACGACTTTCGTAATAATTCTGGCGACGGCTGTAACATGGCCGCTTTATAAATTCGTAATGATTCCGCTGGGACTGGAATTTTTGCAGACGCTTTTTTTCATTCTGGTGATTGCATCGCTGGTTCAGCTGGTGGAATTTTATTTAAAAAAATCTGCGCCTGCACTTTATTCGTCCATGGGCGTTTATCTTGCGCTCATTACCACCAACTGTGCGGTTCTGGGAATTACCATAAATTGCATCGGGAAAAATTACGATTATCTGCAAAGCCTGATTTATGCGTTGGGAAGCGCGGCAGGATTTCTTCTGAGCATGGTGATTATGGCCGGCGTCCGAAGTCGCATTAAAATTGCAAAAATTCCCCTGGCGTTTAAAGGCACACCGATTTTGTACGTGGCGGCAGGTTTGCTGAGTCTGGCGTTTCTGGGCTTTAAGGGAATCATAAAATAAGCGGCGGATTTTCGCGAAGGAGATTTTATGAATACGATTATTTTTACGATTGTTGTTGCGCTGATTATCGGTTTTGTTCTGGGAATTCTGCTCGGACTTTTTAAGAAAATTTTCGCGGTGAAAGTCGACCCGAAAGTTTCGCAGATTCGTGAAGTTCTTTCAGGCGGAAATTGCGGCGGATGCGGATTTGCAGGCTGCGATGCGTTTGCGGCGGCGGTGGCTTCAGGTTCTGCTCCGGCGAATGGATGCGTTGCGGGCGGTCCGGGCGTCGCTGATGCAATTTCAAAAATTCTTGGAGTATCAGCGCTTTCCGCGGAAAAAAAATCCGTGGTGCTCGCGTGTCAGGGAAACATTCAGTGTGCGGCGCAAAAAGGAATTTACAACGGCGTTCAGTCGTGCAGGGCGGCGCAGATTGCCATTAACGGAACGAAAATTTGCGCTTACGGCTGCATCGGTCTGGGCGACTGCGTGAAATCGTGTCCGTTCGGTGCGCTTTCCATGGATTCGCAGGGGCTTCCGGTCGTGAATTACGAAAAATGCGTGGGCTGCGGAAAATGCGCAAAAGTTTGTCCCAAAAAATTATTTTCGCTTTTCGACGTAAAGACAAAAGGTCCCGTTGCCCTCTGTTCGTGCAAAAGCGACAACAAAGTTCAGATAAAAAAAGACTGCGCAAAAGGATGTTTTAAATGCGGATTGTGCGCGAAAAAATGCCCCGAATCCTGCATTGACGTTTCATCCGGAATTCCTGAAGTAGACTACAAAAAATGTACTGCCTGCGGAACGTGCGTTTCTTCCTGCCCCGACAAAGTTTTAGTCATGGCACAGGAAATTTTTAAATGATTTTTCAGGCGAAAAAACTTTCCGTGGAAAAAAATCCACGGAAAAAACCTTAATCTTCCACAAAATTTATGTCGGCGGAATTTTTTGCATTTCCTGAAACCGGCGCACCGGGAAAAGACAGGGGTTACAGAGAAAAAGAAACCACGTTTTTTGTGCGCATCAGACAAAAAATTCCGCTTTTTTCCGCCGGAATTCACAAAAATCAGCGGCAAAAAATCAATGTTATTCAAAAATTCTGTTATTTTTTGAAAAAGTTTTAAAATTTTTTTTGGCTGAATTTTCATAATTCCTTATAATACAAGGAATTAAGCGAAAAATAAAAATTCGGAAAATCAAAAAAAAATTTCAAATTTATTGACAAAAAGATAGCAAAATTGTATTCTTCAGTCAGCTTATAAAGCTGATAAAACTCTCTCCTTTAGTTCCCGAAAGGGAACGGTGGAGCCTCGGAAGTCCGGGGCTCCATTTCTTTTTAAACGCTTTTTCCTGCAAAAAAAATGATGTTCCGCGGAAAGCAGAATCATCATCAGTTGAATCGCTGCAAAAAATCAGAAATTTTTCAGCATCTGCATGACAAGTTTCGCGCTTAATCCGGCGGCTTCGGTTTCGTTGAACGCGTAAAGATTTTCGCCCCTGTCGTCTGCGGTGTCGCTCATGCAGCGGATTATGACGAACGGAATTTCATTCAGATAACACGCGTGTGCGATTGCGGTTCCTTCCATTTCCACACAGCTTGGCGCGCAATTTTCTTCAATGCGTTTTTTTGTTTCGCGGCTGCTGACGAACTGGTCTCCCGTAGCGATTCTGCCGGCAACGAGTTTGTGTCGGGACGATTCTTCCAGCGAACTGAACGCTTTTTTTGCCGATTCAATCAGAAATTCATCCGCGGAAAAGTCGCTGCATTTCATCTGCGGAATTTCTGTGATTTTATAGCCGAATCCCGTGGCATCCATGTCGTGATAAACTGCATCCGTGGAAACGACAAAATCCAGCACTGTCAGACCGCCCGCCATTGCCCCCGCGATACCCGTGTTGATTACGTGTGTCACGCCGAATTCCAGAATCAGCCGCTGAGCACAAAGGGCCGCATTCACTTTTCCCACGCCCGACTGAACCAGAACCACCGGAATTCCGCACAAAATTCCTTCAAAAAACGTGATTCCGCCCGCTTTTTTTTCAGCGATTCCGGTCAAAGCCGATTTCAGCGACTCGATTTCCACGCTCATGGCTCCGATAATTCCAACCTTTTTCATAAAATGTTACTCCTTGCGGAAAACCGCATTGTTTGCAGGAAATTCTAAAAAAATTCTTTTAAAACTCTTGCATTCATTTTTTTTTCGTGGTAATTTATTGCCGACAGCAAGTAAAACACGACGAACCGGGTTGCTTTTCCTCCTTAGGGCGCCCGGTTTTTTTCGTTTAAAGGCAAAATTTCCTGCAAAACGCTAAATCCGGATCAGTTTGTACATGGGATTTTCGCCGGGACAAAGTTCCAGCACGTTTTTTTCGCAGGGAAGAATTTCCTCCATGTCGTGAGTGACGTGCAGAAGCGTCGTCGTACCGGTTTCCGCCACAGTCTGCAGAAGGTCAAGGATTTTTCCGCGATAATTTTCGTCCAGTCCGTGGCACGGTTCGTCCAGAATCAGAAGCCGCGGAGATTTTACCGCCGAACGAAGAATCAGCACCGCACGCTGCTCGCCGTAACTGAGTGAAGCAAACGATTCTTTTTCCCGCCCCGCAAATCCTGCAAGTTTCAGCCACGCATCCGCCGCCGCCAGTTCAAAATCGCCCGCCTTTTCGTAAAGTCCGATGCTGTCCTTAAATCCGCTGACGATTACGCCCTGCAAATCAGTTCCGCCCACCATCCGATATTCCACGTGTAATCTGTAACTGACGATACCCAATTTTTTCCTGATGTCCCAGATGGATTCCCCCGAACCGCGCCGCTTTCCGAACAAAAAAACTTTTTCGCGGAAAACCTGCATGTTGTCGCCCGTAATCAGTTCCATAATGGTTGTTTTTCCTGAACCGTTCGGCCCGCGGATTAAAAAATGTTCGCCGCGCTTGACTTCCCAGTTCAAGTCCGTCAGAACTTTGTGGTCGCCGAATCCCACGTTTACGTTTTCAAAGCGGATTAAACTTTCGTCCGCCTGAATTTCCGCCGGATTTCCGCCCAGAACCGTTTCGCTTTCCGCACGGATTTTTTTCAGTTCGCAGAGGAATTCCTGCTTTTCACGGATTTTCGTTTCGTTTTTTTGATTTTCGCGGATTTTTCTGAAATTTTCGTAGTCGCCCCGCCCGCCCGCAAAAGAAATTTTTTTCTGCTCGAATTCCACCACGCGATTTATTTCCGTCGGAATTTCCGAAAACCGTTCCATGCACAGAATTATCCGCGGAAAAAATTCATCCGCCGAATCATTCTGCCGCTTCAAAATCGAATCGAAAAATTCAAACAGAATTCTGCGCGATTCTGCATCCAGACCGGCAAAAGGGTCGCTTAAAACCACAAGTTTCGCTCCGGACAAAAGCGCACGGCACAAAAGAGTCCGCCGGATTTCGCCCGTAGACATAAATTTCAGTCCGCGGTCAAGAATTTTTTCGATTCCGCACAGTTTTACTTCGGGAAACGTTTCCAGACGGTTTTCAGCCTGCGCCGGATTTTTCAGCACTTCGCCGATGTATTTTCGTCCCGTCCGCCCGATGTCGGTTCTGTTCAGATATTCGCTTTCGTCACGATTCCGCTCTTCTTCGATTAACGACGCCGCTTCTTCCAGCGAAACCACCGCCACGCTTTTTCCGAAGGAATTTTCGATTTTTCCGCTGATTCCGCCGGGCACAAATTCGTAAATTCCTGCCAGCGCCTTCACGAAATCCGCTTTTCCGCCGCCGTTCGGTCCCAGAACAAGCCACGATTCGCCGGTTTTCATGCTCCAGTCGATTTCAGGCACAAAAATCGTTCCGCCGCGCTGAATCCTGCAATTTTTTATTTCCAAAAGATTTTGCTGCATGACGCGCATTTTATCTTTTTGCGGAACAAATGTCATTGATTTTGAATTTTTTTGCGGAAATGAACCGGTTCAATGAATCGCGTTGATTTCGTGCGGATTTAAAATGCAAAAAAAAATCCGGAGCAAATCGCCCCGGACGCTGATTGATTTATTCGGCTTTATGCTGAAATCAGGATTTTCTTTTCCGCGGAATCTTCTTTTCGGCCGATTTCAACGGAAAGCACGCCGTTTTTGAATGATGCGGTAACTTTGCCCGAATCAATGTCCTTCGGCAGCGTGAATGAACGCTTGAATTTTTCGCAGCCTGCGTTTCGTTCGCGCAGAATGTATACGTTTTCGTCCTTGCAGTCCTTTTCTTTTTTGTCCACGGAAGCGATTGTAAGCACGTCGTTTTTCAGCGTGATTTCCACGTCGTTTTCAGTTTTTCCGGGCAGATCCATGTAAAGAACATAACTGCTGTTGTTCTGGATTACGTCAACCTTGGGGGCGCAAAATGAAGCGCGGTATGAAGGCAACGAAAATCCGTCGTTTCCAAAAATTGAATCCAAAAGTGAAAGTTCGTTCATAATTTTTCTCCCGGCTGTCTTTCCAGCCATTTTTTTTAAGATTTCGTACGATTTTTTTTCGTACACTAAGGATCAAGCATTCGTCGTGCCAACTTTTATTTTTTTTGAAAATTCCGCGGAAAAATGCTGAATCCGGTTCGATTCGGAAGGAAAAAATTCGGCCTGAATTCGGAGTGCGCAAATTTGATACAGAATGCAGAAAATCGGCAGAATTCGGGTCAAATCAGTCAAATTTCGCGGATCCGGCGGCAAAAAATTGAATCAAATCGCGCAGAAAATCGGGACAAAACAAATGATTTATTGACGATACAAAAAAATACGATTATAATTCCGCACACGTATACATATGGAGGACATGAATGGCTAAGACCAAATATGTTTATTTCTTTGGAAATGGCGACGCGGAAGGTGATGAAACAATGCGTCCAATCCTTGGTGGTAAAGGCGCGAATCTTGCTCAGATGGCAAAAGCACCTTTGAGTCTCCCAGTTCCACCGGGATTCACAATTTCGATTGACGTTTGTCAGGAATATTACAAGTTAGGCAAAAAGTATCCGGAAGGACTTGATGCAGAAGTTGCAAAATACCTTTCAAAGCTGGAAAAATCGTTCGGAAAAAAACTTGGCGACGAAAAAGATCCGCTGCTTGTTTCAGTTCGTTCCGGTGCCGCGGAATCCATGCCGGGAATGATGGACACGATTCTGAATCTGGGACTTAACGACAAATCGGTTCTTGGCCTTGCAAACAAAACTCAGAATCCGCGATTCGCCTGGGACGCTTACCGCCGCTTCATTCAGATGTACGGCAACGTTGCTATGGGCGTAGATCATGACAAATTTGAAGAAATCATTTCAGAAGTAAAATCTCACCGCGGAATCAAGGAAGACACTGACCTTACCACGGAAGAACTTCAGGAAATCGTAACGAAGTACAAGGCAATGTACAAAAAAGAAAAGGGCGAAGACTTCCCGCAGGATCCGCAGGTTCAGATGTGGGGCGCAATCGGTGCAGTTTTCGGCTCATGGATGAATCCGCGTGCAATCACTTATCGAAAGCTCAACAACATTGACGAAAACATCATCAAGGGAACAGCCGTTACTGTTATGGCAATGGTTTTCGGAAACATGGGCGACACTTCGGGAACTGGAGTTGCATTCAGCCGCGACCCTTCTACCGGCGAAAATCACTTTATGGCGGAATACCTTATCAATGCGCAGGGTGAAGACGTTGTTGCAGGAATCCGAACGCCGATGGATATTTCGGAACTGGAAAAGCAGCAGCCGAAAATTTTCGCGGAAATCACAAAAATCAGAAATCGTCTGGAAAAACACTACCACGATATGCAGGATATGGAATTTACCGTTCAGGAAGGAGTTCTTTATATGCTCCAGTGCCGAAACGGAAAACGAACGGGTCCTGCCGCAGTTAAAATGGCCGTTGACATGGTGGGCGAAAAACTCATCACAAAGGAAGAAGCACTTCTCCGCGTAAAACCTGACCAGCTCGACCAGCTGCTTCACGCACAGTTTGAATCAAAAGCACTTAAAGCCGCTGCTCCCATCGCCGAAGCACTTAACGCTTCACCGGGAGCAGGTTGCGGACAAATCGTTTTCACCGCTGAAGAAGCCGTTGAATGGGACAAAGCCGGCAAAAAAGTCATTCTGGTACGAAAAGAAACTTCGCCCGATGACATTGCAGGAATGTACGTTGCAAAAGGAATTTTGACTTCAACCGGCGGACGAACTTCTCACGCAGCAGTTGTTGCCCGCGGAATGGGAACTCCCTGTGTCTGCGGATGCGATGCAGTTGTTTTCACCGGCAAGGAAGAAGTTACCATCGGCGGAAAAAAATTCAAGAAAGGCGATGTAATTTCCATCGACGGTTCAACCGGACGAGTTTACGGCGGCGCAATTCCCGTTACTCCTCCCACAGTTTCCGGCGACCTGAAAACATTCCTCGGCTGGGCTGATGAAGTTCGTGCTGCATCAAAACGCACCACAAAATCAGGAAAAATCGTAAAAGGATTCGAAGTTCTTGCCAACGCGGAACAAAACGAAGCGCCAAAAGCATTTGAATTCGGTGCTGCGGGAATCGGTCTTTGCCGAACGGAACATATGTTCTTTGAAGAGCCGAAACTTACTTCGTTCCAGAAAATGATCATTTCAAATTCCACTGAAGAACGAAAGGAAAATCTCAAGCAGATTCTTCCGCTTCAGCAGAAAGATTTCTTCGGAATCATCAAGGTAATGGACGGAAAAGCCGTAACAATCCGACTTCTCGACCCGCCGCTCAACGAATTCATTCAGGCTGCGACAAAAGAAGAAGCAAAAGCACTCGCTGACAAACTGAAGGTTTCCGTGGACGTAATCAACGCAAAATACGCTGAACTCAACGAACACAACCCCATGCTCGGTCACCGCGGATGCCGTCTTGCCATTACTTATCCTGAAATTTACGAAACTCAGGTGGAAGCAATCGCACTGGCAACTGCACAGGCTGAAAAAGACGGAATTCCTCACGATGTACGCATTATGATTCCGAACGTAACCACTGCCGCGGAACTTAAACAGATTCGCGCACAGGCGGAAGCGGTAATCGCAAAAGTAAACGAATCAAAAGGAACTTCGCTGAAATTCCAGATCGGTTCAATGATTGAATTCCCGCGGGCTGCTGCAACTGCGGACAAAGTTGCCGAATACGCGGATTTCTTCTCGTTCGGAACAAACGACCTTACGCAGACAACGTTCGGTTTCAGCCGTGACGACTATTCAAAATTCATCGATTCATATCTGGATCAGAAAGTTTTGGATTCAGACCCGTTCAAGACGCTTGATGCTGACGGTGTCGGTGCCATGATTGAAATCGCGGAAGAAAAAGGACGCTCCGTAAAAGGCGAACTGCACCTGGGAATCTGCGGTGAACATGGCGGCGATCCGAAATCTATCGAACTCTGCTACAAACTGGGCCTGAACTACGTTTCATGCTCTCCGTTCCGGGTTCCTGCTGCACGACTCGCCGGAGCACAGGCTGTAATTAACGACAAGCGTGCAAAAGCGCCTGCAAAAAAAGCACCTGCAAAATCAGCGAAATCGCCCGCAAAAAAAGCATCCGCTAAATCAGCGCCTGCAAAAAAAGCGTCACCGGCAAAAAAGACTACAAAAAAATAATTTTTAGCCGCAAAAAATGACGCAGAATCCCCTTGAGAGAAATCTTGAGGGGATTTTTATTTTTCACTACAATCTGCTCATGAAATCCATTTCAAATTTTCATACCCACACGGAACTCTGTCATCACGCTTCGGGAATTCCGCGAGATTATTTTGAGCAGGCACAGAAAGAAGGCTGTTCTGCCCTTGGATTCAGCGACCATTGCCCTTATCCCGACGATTTTTTTGACTACTGGCCCGAAATCCGCATGACCGTAAAAGAATCGCAGAAATATTCCGCGGAAATTTCAGAATTAAAGGCCGAATCGAATTTTCCTGTTTTTCAGGGCTACGAATGCGAATGGGAAAAATCCTTCGGCTCGTGGTACGCTGATTTGCGCGGAGAATTCGGTGCGGATTTTTTAGTTCTGGGCTCCCACTGGGTAACTGACGGCGAAAATCACGTGTACATTCCGCGTGTTGAAAGTCCGCTTCTGCTGAACAGTTACATCGACCAGACCATCGACGGAATGCAGAGCGGAAATTTCGATTTTTTAGCGCACCCGGATTTATTCATGGCAGGGCACACCGAATGGGACGAACAGGCAAAAGCGTGCAGTCGTGCAATTCTGGAAGCCGCCGCGGATTTGGATCTGCCCGTAGAAATCAACGGACTTGGAATGTCCCGCGCCCTGAGCGACACAAAACGCGGAATGCGGTACGCCTATCCGTACGTGGAATTCTGGGAAATGGCATCCATCGCAAACGTCCGCGTAATCTGCAATTCCGATGCGCACAATCCTCAGGATGTTATCGTGAATGCCTGGAGAGCGCGTGATTTTGCAGGAAGATTCGGAATCGTTCCCGTGGAATTTCCTGATTTCGCCAAAAAATCCTGATGCATTACGAAAAAATCCGCAGTGCAATTTTTCTCCGCCGCCCGAACCGATTTATCGCGGAAGTTCTTCTGGACGGAAAAACTGAAACGGTTCACGTAAAAAACACAGGCCGCTGCAAGGAACTTCTTGTGCCCGGCTGCACAGTTTATCTTTCGGAAAGCGGAAATTCTTCGCGAAAAACACGGTTCGATTTGGTTGCCGCAGAAAAAAAAATCATCCGCGGGGAAAAAACCGAATTTTTGCGCATAAACATGGACAGCCTGGCGCCGAATAAAATTTGCAGCGAATGGATTCACGGAAAAAATCCGCGCTACAAAAATCTGGTTTCGGTAAAAAGCGAATTTTCCCTGGGCGATTCGCGATTCGACTTTTTTGTCCGCTACAACGACGAAAAAAATCAGCCGCACTCGCAAATCATCGAAGTAAAGGGCTGCACGCTGGAAGAAAATTCCGTGGCTTCCTTTCCCGACGCGCCCACAATCCGCGGATTAAAGCACGTAACCGAACTTGCCGATTTTGCCGAACGAAAACTATACGAATGTACAGTTCTTTTCGTGGTGCAAATGGAAGGCTGCAAATTTTTCACGCCGAATTCCGCAAACGACCCGAAATTTGCCGCTGCATTAAAAAAAGCAGAAGAAAAAGGCGTAGAAATTCTGGCGCTGGAATGTTCCGTGGAAGCGGATTCACTTTTTCCGCGGAAATTTTTGCCCGTTCAGCTTTAAAAATCGTTCATAAAAAAATTCTATCATCCGTATAAAAAACTTTTATTGGACTGAAATTCGGCTTTTCGCTATAACATACTAAAACGATAGGAAAAGGCGGTTTTTATGGTTGGCTGGGTGAAAATCGAAAACGTAAAAAAAGAATTCGGTGCGGACGAAGAAAAAGTTGTAGCGTTAAACGGCGTGGATTTTTATATTCCCGCAGGAAGTTTTGTGAGTCTGATTGGCCCGTCCGGCTGCGGAAAAACCACTTTGCTCCGGTGCATTGCAGGTCTTGAAACGCCCACGGCAGGCAGAATTCTGGTGGACAACGAGCAGGTGAAAAAACCCGGAAGCGACCGCGGATTTGCGTTTCAGCAGGCGAATCTTTTTCCGTGGCTTACAATCCGCGACAACATTTCGTTTGGACTTCGGGCGCGAAAAATTTATCGTGAACGGAAAAGCGACGTGGACGAATTTATTTCGCTGGTGGGATTGAACGGATTTGAAAAATCGTATCCGCATCAGCTTTCGGGCGGAATGAATCAGCGGGCAAGTCTGGCGCGTGCACTGGTGGGTCATCCGAAAATTCTGCTTCTGGACGAACCGCTGGGCGCACTGGATGCATTTACGCGGATGAATATGCAGGACGAACTTCTGCGCATCTGGAAAAATCACAACATGACCATGATTATGGTAACGCACGATGTGGACGAAGCCGTTTATTTAAGCGATTACATTGTGGTGATGAGTCCGCGGCCTGCAAAAGTTGAAAAAATCATAAAAATCGACATGAGCCATCCGCGGGCAAGAAGTCAGGACGTTTTTTTAAAGTACCGCACTGAAATTCTTGAAATTCTCGATTACGCGGGAAAAATCAACGAAGTGGAATACAGCATTTGATCCGGGCAGAATTTCCGCGGAAAAATTTCAGGATTCACTTCGATGAAAAATTCGGTTTTTTTTCTGCGGATTCATCCGGTTCGGTTCAGTGCAAAAATAAAAAATTTGGAGGTCGTATGAAACGTGCAAAAATTTTTTCAGCGGCAATGATTCTGGTTCTCGCGGGTTTTTCTTTTGTTGGTTGCGGCAAAAAAAACGCGAAGTCTCCTTCAACACAAAAAGTGGTACGGATAAATTTTCAGACGGGCGGATTGTGTGCTGCACCGGTTCATATCGCCATGAAAAACGGACTTTTCGACGAGGAACTTTCAAAAATCGGACAGAAAGCGGAATACGTTCAGGTTGTAGAAGGCGGCGCGACTCTTGCTGAAATGATTGCTTCGGGAAAAGTTGACGCGGGCTACGGTCTGTATGCAACGCAGCTTCAGGCAATCGAAAACGGACTTCCGATTTCATACACTTCAGGAATTCA
Organism: uncultured Treponema sp.; assembly: GCA_964483515.1. GTDB lineage: Bacteria > Spirochaetota > Spirochaetia > Treponematales > Treponemataceae > Treponema_D. Next base: position 1,196 of record CAZACA010000006.1, on the reverse strand, counting down.
CAAAGGATGTACGAAATATTACGTTCGCGCTGACAGCAGCATTTATTCGGCGGCGGATTTGCGCGGAAAAACCATCGGCGTTCCGGGACTTGCGGACAGTTCGGTGATGAATTTAAAGCGGAAACTTCTGGACGTGGGAATCGGCGTAACGGCTGACAACAACGAAGTGGAATTCGTTCCGTATGCATCGGCTGACCTTGCCATTGCGCTGAATAACGGTGCGGTGGATGCAATCGGTGCCCACGACCCCATCGCGACGAAAGCGGAACTGGCTTACGGATTCAGAAAAATTCTGGACACCGGAACGGACGAAAAATTCATCAGCGAATATTGCTGCATGCAGTTTGTAACGCATAAACTTTTGCGCGAAAATCCCGAAGGTGCGGCGGCAGTAACCCGTGCGCTTCAGAAAGCATCGGCGTTTGTGGAAGCGGAACCACGTGCGGCGGCGAAAATTCAGATTGACAACGACCTGGTTGCAGGCGACCTGGATTTCAATGCGGCGCTTCTGGACGATTTGAATTTTTGTCCGAGTCGTTCGGCAGGAAAAATTACTTTTGCGAATGCGGCGCGACAGCTTCAGGTTGCAGGAATTCTGAAAAGTTCCACCGACATCGAAAAATACATCGAAGGCGGATTCGTGGAAATTCCCGGCGTTCCGGACGGATACGTTTACGATTCAGCGGCGAAAAAATACACGGAAATTTCTGCGGAAGAAGCGGCAGAACTCGCTGAACAGAAAAACGCAAAATATTCGCGGAAAAAAATCGCCATGACGGACATGAACGGTTCGGCGGAAAATCCGGCGGAAAAAAAAGACTGCTGCAAATAATCCGGCGGAAAAATTCCGTGGAAAAAAATCGGATTGAAAAAAAATCGGTTCGATAAAATTCTGCAAAAAAAAACGAATAAAATTTATAAAAAATTCAAAATGCGCCTTGAAAAAATTCGGGGCGCAAATTAAATTCAGCGCAAAAAAAAACGGAGAAAAAAATGACTTCAACTGATTTGTGCATCGACACGCTTTGTGTAACGGGCGACCCTGCTTACGTTCCTTTCGACAAAACCGGCGCAATCGCAGTGCCAATTTATCAGTCGGCAACTTTTTCGCATCCATCGCTGGGAAATTCCACGGGATTCGATTATTCGCGGCTGAAAAATCCTACGCGTGATTATCTGGAAAAAACTGTCGCGAG
>CAZACA010000005.1:0-29889 GCA_964483515.1 uncultured Treponema sp. | reverse complement strand
ATTCATTCTTCCATCGAACCCAAAAGCGACAGAACGTCCGAAAGCATGAAGCAGTTGAATTCGGTGACGCGCCAGATTCCGCCGTCCGCAGTGAGTTCCATTTCGCCGAAATCTTTTATGCTGTTTCCGTTTTTTGTGCCTTCGATGCCAAAAATCAAATCGACCGTTTCCGCCGATTTAAAATCCGATTCCGCGCGACTCATTAAAATCCGCAGATTGTCCAGTTCCAGCACGGTTTCGTAGGATTCGTTTTCGCTTTTTTCCACCGGTGATTTTTCGCCCGAACAGATGTAATCGTACACAAAAATTTTTGCCGCCGAATAAAAATCGCCCGGGTCAGAATTCTGAATTTCCGCCGATGAAGAAATTTCGTCAAACGAGCCTGCAAAAAAATCCGCGAAATCCAGGTCAGCCATGGTTTCCGCATAAAAATCGTCTTCCGCGCTGAATTCCGCTGAATCGATTTCGTCCGGTGCATCGAAAAAATCCGCCGAATCGTCAAAATAAAATTCTGAATCGTAAAAATTCTGTGCAAAAAAAATTCCGCCGAAAAGCAGAAGCAGCCGGATGCAAAAAATTTTTTTCATTTTTTTCTCCCTGCGAATGAAAAAAAAAATCCGTGCAAAATTCCGCGCCCTTATGATATCCCGAATTTTTATAAAATCAATGCGTTTTTGTTGAATCCGCCGGAAAATTCCGCAGGGAAAAATCGAATTAAAACGAATTTTCGCTTGATTTTTTTTTTGCAAAAGTTTATAAATACGGAACATTTCGACCCTCTAGGGGGTTTCTGCGTTTTGCAGGAAGGGTATTTGATAAGTCAGACGGACGGCAAAAGTTGTCCGGTGAAATTCGTAACGCTTCACGGACGGAGCAGAGTTTCACACCCGGAATGCGAAATTTTTCGTTTTGGGATTCTGACGGAACTGAAAAAAATCGGTTCAGAAACTGAATTCCAGACCGGTCGTCGAGTTGATGATGTTAGGTGGAAAAGGTCAGCTGCCTTGAATTTTATAAGGCAGATTATTAAAAATTGTCCGTTCACTTACAGAAATCAATCATTTTAATTTGGTCAAGTGTGTATGCGAAAATATTGTTTACCTTTCAGGAGCGGTATTTTCTGGCTTAAAGTGCAACACATAAAATACAACAATGCTACAGAGAAATTCTGCAAAGCAAGGAGAAAATCATGGCAAAGGAAGAGTTCAACAGAACTAAACCTCACATGAACGTTGGTACTATCGGTCACGTAGACCATGGTAAGACTACACTTTCAGCAGCAATCACCGCTTATTGTGCAAAAAAATATGGTGATAAGCTTTTGAAGTATGACGAAATTGATAATGCTCCTGAGGAAAAAGCTCGCGGTATTACAATTAACTCACGCCACTTGGAATATCAGTCAGACAAACGTCACTATGCACACATCGACTGCCCTGGACACGCCGACTACATTAAAAACATGATTACTGGTGCTGCCCAGATGGATGGAGCAATTCTCGTAGTTTCTGCTCCTGATTCCGTTATGCCGCAGACAAAGGAACATTTGCTTCTGGCCCGACAGGTAGGCGTTCCGAAAATCATCGTTTTCCTGAACAAAGTTGATCTGGTTGACGACGAAGACCTTCTCATGCTGGTTATTGATGAAGTAAAAGAAACTCTCAAAGGCTACGGATTCTCTGAAGACACACCGATTATTCAGGGTTCTGCATTTAAGGCTTTGAACGAATCAGACAAACCTGAAAACACAAAATGCATCGAAGAACTTCTTTCTGCAATGGATACATGGTTTGATGATCCGGTTCGCGACAATCAGAAACCGTTCCTTATGCCGATTGAAGACATCTTCACCATTACCGGACGCGGAACTGTTGTTACTGGAAAAATCGAACGCGGCGTAATCCACCTTGGCGATGCAGTAGAAATCGTTGGAATTCGACCTACACAGAACTCAACTGTAACCGGCATCGAAATGTTCAACAAAACGCTTAACGAAGGACAGGCGGGCGACAACGCAGGTATTCTTCTCCGCGGAATCGACAAAAAGGACGTTATTCGCGGTCAGGTTCTTGCTGCTCCTGCAACGATTCATCCTCACACAAAATTCGAAGCGCAGATTTACGTTTTGTCAAAGGAAGAAGGCGGACGACACAGCCCGTTCTTTACCGGATATCGACCACAGTTCTACTTCCGAACTACGGACATTACTGGTTCCGTTGAACTGGAAGCAGGTACAGACATGGTTAAACCGGGCGACAACGTAAAGATTATCGGTGAACTCATTCATCCGATCGCTATGGACGAAGGTCTTAAACTCGCTATCCGTGAAGGCGGACGAACAATCGCTTCCGGACAGGTAACAAAGATTATCGAATAGTTATTGAAGGGCAGGAGGAATTTTCTTTCTGCCCGCTGGAGAAAATCATGGCAAATGGCAAGATTCGTGTAAGACTTCGCGCATTCGACGTGGCTCTTATCGATCAGAGTGCAAAAGACATTGTGCAGCAGGTTCAAAAAGCTGGGGCAAAAGTTTCCGGACCGATTCCCCTTCCTACAAGAATCAACAAAGTTACGGTTCTTCGTTCGCCGTTCGTAAACAAAAAATCACGCGAACAGTTTGAAATGAGGACGCACAAACGACTTATTGATATTTTTGAACCAAGTTCGGAAGTAATGGATTCTTTGATGAAACTGGAACTTCCCGCAGGTGTTGATGTAGAAATCAAGCAGTAATCGATTCGATTCGGTTCTGTAAAATAAAATGGTAACGGTCCCCAGGATCGGGGATGGCGGCCAAAGGAGATTCAGATGAAAGGTCTGATAGCAAAAAAAGTAGGAATGACACAAGTTTTCGACGAAAACGGCAACCTGACACCAGTAACCGTGATCCGCGTCGAGCCAAACACAGTCGTTGCTACAAAGACACAGGAAAAATGCGGCTACAACGCTATTGTGCTTGGTTTGGAAGACTTGAAGCCACACAAAGTAACAAAGCCTTACGCAAAGCAGTTTCCTGAAAACATTACGCCGAAACGCCACCTTAAGGAATTCCGCGATTTTGAAGGTGAAGTAAAAATCGGCGACCAGATTGGCGTGGAATTGTTTGAAGCAGTTCGGTTTATTGATGTAACCGCGACTTCAAAGGGAAAAGGATTCCAGGGCGTAATGAAGAGATGGGGCTTCCATGGCGGACGTGCAACACACGGTTCCAAATTCCATCGGGAAGCTGGTGGCACTGGATGCTGTACAACTCCAGGACATTGCCTTAAAAACGTGAAAATGCCCGGCCACATGGGTTTTGAGCGCGTTACGGTGCAGAACCTCAAGGTTGTAAAAGTTGACCCTGAACTGAAAGTTTTGATGGTTCGCGGAGCAGTTCCGGGTGTAAAGGACTGTACGCTCATCGTTAAGGCTGCGGTCAAGAAGTAAGGTCGAGGAATAGTATGGAAAAGAAAGTCTATTCAATCGATGGCAAGGAACTCAGAACAATCAATCTTGATGACAAAATTTTCGGACTTCCAATCAACGAAGATGTTATCTACTATGCCATCACAAACGAATTAGCAAATAAACGAGTTGGAACGGCTTGTACAAAAACTCGCGCAGAAGTTCACGGAAGCAACGCCAAACCCTACAAGCAGAAGGGAACCGGTAATGCACGACGCGGTGACAAAAAATCTCCGATTACCGTGGGCGGCGGAACGATTTTCGGACCGAAACCACGCGACTACAGTTATGCCATTCCCAAAAAAGAAAAAAGATTGGCGATGAAATCAATTTTGAGTCTTCAGGCTCAGAGCGACCGGTTGACGGTGGTGGAAGATTTTACCATCGAAAGCGGAAAAACGAAGGACCTTGTAAAAATCCTCAAGAATTTCATCAAGGACGAACGAACGGTAATCCTTCTGAAGGACGATGATGCGAAAATTAAGCAGGCGGGACGAAATTTGCCCAACGTCTACTTCCTTTCGTACAACCGATTGCGCGCTCACGATCTTTTTTACGGACGAAAGATAATTCTGCTGGAAACGGCTGCAAAAAATCTTTCTGAATTTTACGCTGAAGACAAGGAGGCGAAATAATGGATTTTGAAGACATCCTCATCAAGCCCGTTCTTTCGGAAAAGGCAACTGCCCTCCGCGACCAGAATAAATACACTTTTATCGTTGCGCCCAGTGCTACAAAATTTCAGATAAAAGAAGCGGTACGAAAACTCTTCAACGTAAAAGTTGTGGACTGCACCACAATCAACGTAAAGGGAAAAATCAAGAGACTTCGCGGACGACCGGGAAGAACTTCCAGCTACAAGAAAGCAATCGTAAAACTTGCACCTGGAGAATCAATCAAGGTGTTCGAAGGCGCATAAGCCGCGGACAAATTAGGGGAACTATATGGCTCTTAAAATATACAAACCTTATTCAAAAGGTACGCGCGGACGAATCGATTTGGTTCGCGAAGAACTGACAGCCGACAAACCCGAAAAAAGCTTAACCACCGGCAGAAAGCGAAAAGCGGGTCGTGGAGCAGGCGGACGGATTTCTGTACGTCATCAGGGCGGCGGTCACAAACGAAAATATCGTGAAATCGATTTCAGACGCGACAAACACGGCATTCCCGGAACTGTAAAGACAATCGAATACGATCCGTTCCGAAGTGCAAACATCGCGCTCATTGCCTATGCCGACGGAGAAAAACGCTACATCATCGCACCGAAAGGTCTTGTTGTAGGACAGAAAATCATGTCGGGTGAAAATGCATCTCCTACAGTTGCAAACGCTCTTCCGTTGGACGCAATTCCCATCGGATTTACCGTTCACAACATCGAACTGACGCTGGGACGCGGCGGACAACTGGCTCGTTCAGCGGGTGCAGGCGCATTGGTAGCGGCAAAAGAAGGTGATTACGTAACGATTAAACTGCCTTCAGGCGAACTTCGACGAATTCACGGAAAATGCTACGCGACAATCGGAATCGTAGGCAACGAAGATCGAATGAATACGAAACTCGGAAAAGCCGGACGAAACAGATGGCGCGGAATTCGACCGACGGTTCGTGGTATGGCGATGAACCCTGTAGATCATCCCCTTGGTGGTGGTGAAGGTGCAGGAAAAGGACATCAGCCGGTTACGCCCTGGGGACAGCCTTGCCGCGGATACAAAACCCGCAACAAGAGAAAGACTTCCAGTCGTTTCATTATCAGCCGCCGCAAAAAGTAGCGTAGGAGTTAATCGTGTCAAGATCAGTTAAAAAAGGTCCTTTTGTAGAAAAATCGCTCTACAAAAAGATCATGGAAATGAACAAATCGACAGCAGCTGATAAGAAAATGATTAAAACTTATTCCCGCTGCTCAACAATTATTCCTGAAATGGTCGGAAATACTATTTCAGTTCACAACGGAAAGTCATGGATTCCCGTGTACATTACGGAAAATTTGGTCGGTCACAAACTGGGCGAATTTGCTGCAACGCGCACTTTCAAGGGTCATGGCGGTTCGGACAAATCAGCTAAAAAATAGGAGTGGATATTATGGCTGAAAAGAAAGGTTATGTAGCCACAACTAAATTTCTCATCGCGTCTCCTACAAAGGTTCGTCCTGTAGCGAATGTGGTAAAAACGAAGTCTTGTTCCGAAGCTCTTGCAATCCTTGACGTTATGCCGCAAAAAGGTGCAAGGCTCATCAGCGGAACTTTAAAATCTGCTGTGGCAAACGCCCTCAACAAGAACAAACAGCTTGACGAAGATATGCTTTACATCAAGGAAATTCGCATTGACGAAGGTCCCCGATTAAAACGAGTCTGGTTCCGCGCTCGTGGACGTGCAGACCAGCTTCTGAAGCGTATGTGTCATATCACTGTCGTAGTTGACGAAAAGGCGGGAAAATAAAGTGGGTCAGAAAGTTAATCCTATCGGTTTGCGCCTGGGCGTGAACAAGACGTGGCAGTCTCGTTGGTATGCGGATTCTCGTGAGTACGCGGATCTTTTCCTGGAAGACATGAAAATCAGAAAACTGGTTTCAAATCTTCCGGATTGCAAAAACGCAGACATTGCAGAAATTGAAATCGTGCGGCACCCTCAGCGAGTTACGATTGTAATTCATACTGCTCGACCGGGTGTCATTATCGGTCAAAAAGGCGCGACGATCGAAAAAATCAGTGCGGACATTCAGAAGCAGTTGACCAAAAAGGTTCAGATTAAAATTAAGGAAATCAAACGACCTGAAATCAACGCTTCGCTTATCGCGCAAAATGTTGGTCGCCAGCTTGCAGGACGCGGTTCTTTCCGAAAGGCGCTTAAACAGTCTTCTTCCAACGCGATGAAAGGCGGTGCTCAGGGAATTAAAATCCGCATTTCAGGACGATTGGGTGGTGCAGACATGACTCGTTCCGAAGAAATTAAGGAAGGACGAGTTCCGCTCCACACTCTCCGCGCCGACATCGACTACGGAACATACGAAGCGCTGACGACTTACGGAAAAATCGGCATTAAAGTTTGGGTTTACAACGGAATGAATTACGGACGTGAACAAAACGAAGATGCAGGCGACATCGTAAGAAAGCCACGACGCGAACGTCCTAACGGCGACCGGAAATCTGCTCGCGCTCCGAAGACAGAAGGAGGAAAAGTAGAAAATGCTTAGTCCAAAAAGAGTTGCACACCGAAAGGTTCAGCGAGGCAGACCGAAAGGAAACGCCACGCGTACAAATCACGTTGATTTCGGCGACATTGCACTTGTTGCTTTGGAACCGGTCTGGTTGAACGCGAAGCACATTGAAGCGGCTCGTGTTGCAATCAATCGATGCATAAATCGCCAGGGAAATTTGTGGACGCGAGTTTTCCCCGACAAGCCCGTTTCTAAAAAGCCTGCCGACACCCGAATGGGAAAAGGAAAAGGCGCACCGGAATTTTGGGCGGCGGTTATTAAACCCGGAATGGTTTTGTTTGAAGTTGGCGGAGTTGACAAGAAACTTGCTGAAAAGGCAATGCATCTTGCTGCGAGCAAACTTCCGATAAAAACACGAGTGGCATTTCGCCCGACAGTAGAGTAGGAGTAAGGAATGGCTGATTCAAAAAAGAAGAAGGACAAAGAACTTTCTTATGACGAACTCGTTGCCAAGCGCAATGAACTCAAAAAACAGTACATGGACTTTCGCTTTCAGAGCGTAATCGGTCATGTAGAAAATCCAATGCAGAAGCGCACTCTCAGAAAGGAAATTGCCCGACTGAATACGCTTATTCATCAGCACGATTTGGAAAAATTCCGAAAAGCGGCTGCTGAAGCTATCGCTGCAAACAACTAGGAGCTGACCCGTGGAAGAACAGAATGTACAGAAGAAAGGTGCAAAACGTTCATTCGTAGGTATCGTCACTAGCGACAAGATGGACAAGACTATCGTTGTTTCTATCGATACAAAAAAAATGGACCGCCTTTACAAAAAATACGTTACACGGACCAAAAAATGCAAAGCCCACGATGAAAAGAACGAAGCCCACATCGGTGATACCGTTCGCATCGTAGAATGCAGTCCAATCAGCAAAGACAAGTGCTGGCGTCTCGATACAATCGTCGAGAAAGCCCGCTAAGGCAGGAGTAAAAAATGCTTCAAATGCAATCAAAATTGGTTGTTGCCGACAACTCCGGAGCTAAATTGGTTCAGTGCATTAAGGTTTTGGGTGGAACACACCGCCGCTATGCAGGTATCGGTGACATTATCGTGGTAGCTGTAAAGGAAGCGATTCCTACATCTACAATCAAGGAAGGTTCGATTCAAAAGGCTGTAATCGTTCGTGTTGCGAAAGAATACCGCCGCCCTGACGGAACTTACATTCGTTTCGATGACAATGCTTGCGTTCTCATCGATGCGGATAAAAATCCCAAGGGAAAACGAATTTTTGGACCTGTAGCCCGTGAGTTGCGCGACATGGATTTTATGAAAATCGTTTCGCTTGCTCCGGAAGTTCTCTAAGGGGCTTGGAATGCAGCACAAATACAAGATCCATAAGAATGACAACATCGAAATTATTGCCGGAAAAGACAAAGGCAAACGCGGCACGATTCTCCGTGTGTTTGAAAAAAACAACAAGGGACGTGTCATTGTAAGCGGTTGCAACATCGTTAAGAAGGCAATAAAGAGAAAGTCCCAGCAGGATGCAGGCGGAATCGCTGAAATTGAAGCACCTCTGGATATATCAAATGTAGCGCTCGTATGCAAAAAGTGCGATCGCCCTGTTCGCGCAGGATATAAACTTGACGGTGACAAAAAAATCAGAGTTTGCCGCAAGTGTGGAGAAACACTGTAATGGAAAATTACGTACCACGGCTTAAGAAAGTCTATAAGGAAAAAATCGCCCCGGAGCTTTTTAAAGAACTGGGTTACACATCCGTTATGCAAATTCCGGCTGTAAAAAAAGTCGTTGTAAGCATGGGTGTTGGCGAAGCTCTCACGAATAAGAAACTTCTTGACGCTGCAGTTACGGATCTCACTCAGATTACCGGCCAGAAAGCTGTTAAAACAAGAGCTAAGAAAAGTATTGCAAACTTCAAGCTTCGTGAAGGCAACGAAGTGGGCGCTATGGTAACGCTTCGGGGAAACATCATGTATGAATTCCTCGATCGGCTTATCAATGTTGCGCTTCCACGCGTTAAGGATTTCCGCGGAATCAAAGCAACGGGTTTTGACGGACACGGAAATTTCTCTCTTGGTATTACAGAACAGATTATCTTCCCGGAAATCGACTTTGATAAAATCGTCAAGATTTCTGGTATGAACGTCAGTATTGTAACCAGCGCACCGACAGACAACGAAGCCCGCGCGCTTCTTACAAAGTTCGGAATGCCTTTCAGAAAATAAGGAATGGTTCATGGCTAAGAAATCAATGATCATCAAGGCAAACCGCACACCGAAATACGCAACGCGAAAATATAATCGGTGCCAGATTTGCGGTCGTCCCCACGGATATTTGCGAAAGTTTAAGATTTGTCGAATCTGCTTCCGTAAATTGGCAAGTGAAGGCCTTTTACCGGGCGTCACCAAATCATCTTGGTAGTGACAGGAGAAAAACAGAATGGCAGCTTCAGACCCAATAGCAGACATGCTTGCAAAAGTCCAGAACGCGGCAAAAGTAGGTCATGAAAAAGTAGACGTTCCTACTTCTAAGATGAAACTGGAAATTGTAAAAATCCTCAAAACTGAAGGATATGTAAAAAATTTCAAGAAAGTTCAGGACGAACGCGGACACAGCGTAATCAGAATTTTCCTGAAGTATGACGAATCGAACAAATCGGTTATCCACGGAATGAAAAAAATTTCTACTCCGGGCCGACGCGTTTATTCCGGCTACAAGGATTTACCTAGAGTTTTCAACGGCTACGGTACATTGATTGTTTCGACGTCCAGCGGTGTAACAACCGGCAAAAAAGCCACTGAAAAAATGGTGGGCGGCGAGTTGATTTGCAACGTATGGTAGGAGGAAGAAATGGCTTCTAAAATCGGAAAACTTCCTGTAGCTGTACCTGCGGGCGTAACTGTAACGGTTGCGGAAAATCTTGTTACCGTAAAAGGACCGAAAGGCGAACTTTCGCAGAAAATCAACGATCTGGTAAAAGTCGAAGTAAAGGGCAGCGAAGTAGTCGTAAATCCTGCAAACGAATCTAAAGCGGCGAGTGCAGCTCACGGTTTGTACAGGAATCTCATTCACAATATGGTGGTGGGCGTTACTCAGGGCTACTCAAAAACTCTGGTGATTACCGGTGTAGGTTACCGCGCGGAAATGCAGGGAAAGAACATCGTCATGAACTTGGGCTATTCGTCGGAGTTCGTGGTTGTCGTACCGGAAGGACTTACGGTTTCTGTAGATAAAGACGGAAAACTTACTGTGTCTGGAATCGACAAGCAGAAAGTTGGCGAGCTGAGTGCTCAAATTCGCAAGTTGCGCAAACCCGAACCTTACAAAGGCAAAGGAATTCGCTACGAAACCGAAGTTATCAGACGAAAAGTCGGCAAGACTGGCGTAAAATAAGGTGAATTGATATGTTCAAGAAACTTAGTGATAAAAATCGAAAACGCCTGCACAGAAAGATTCACATCCGCAAATCTGTTTATGGAACTGCGGAACGTCCCCGCCTGACCGTGTTCAAGAGCGGAAGAAACCTTTATGCACAGGTAATCAACGATGATGAAGGCAAAACGCTTGCTTCCATCTCAACCCTCGAAAAAGAGTTCATTGCGCTTCGTGCAAACATTGACAGCGCGACAAAACTCGGAGAAGCACTGGGCGCACGCCTTAAGGAAAAGAACATCGACAAGGTTGTATTCGACCGGAACGGTTATCTTTACCACGGTGTAGTAAAAGCCCTTGCCGACGCCACCCGAAAAGCCGGGATTGTATTCTAGGAGAGGCTATGGAACACCAGAAAAATTTTGATAAAAAGCCCGCTGACGAATTCGTTGAAAGGCTCGTAAAGCTGAACCGAACTGCAAAAACCGTAAAGGGCGGACGCAGAATGTCGTTTTCAGCATTGACGGTTGTGGGCGACAAAAAAGGCAGAATCGGATTCGGATTCGGAAAAGCAAATGACGTTACTGAAGCCATCCGAAAAAGTCTGGATAAAGCACGCGCGAATCTTGTAAAACTTCCGATGAAAAACGGAACGATTCCGCACGAAATCATCGGAAAATACAAAAGTTCCGAAGTTTTGTTGAAGCCGGCCTGTCCTGGTACTGGAATTATCGCCGGTGGTCCGGTTCGTGCCGTTATGGATGCCGCTGGAATTACCGACGTCATTTCAAAATCCCAGGGTTCGCGCACTTCTGTCAACGTTGTCCGCGCTACTTTCAATGCCGTAGCAGGTCTGATGGATGCAAGTGCAGTTGCTCAGGGTCGTGGAAAATCTCTCGGCGAGATGTGGGGCTGATTATGGCAAAAGTACGAATTACACTTGTTAGAAGCGTTATCGGACAGAAACCTGCAAAACGGGCAACTGTTCGCAGTCTTGGGCTTAAAAAAATTAGTTCGAGCGTAGAACACGAAGCAAACGACGCAATCCGCGGAATGATCGCTTCTGTTTCTCATCTTGTAAAAGTAGAGGAGATCAACTGATGGCAGACTTTACTTTAAAAGCACCGGCGGGCGCAAATAAAAAGCCGAAACGTGTTGGTCGCGGTTCTTCTTCCGGACTCGGTTCTACTGCCGGCAAAGGAAATAAAGGACAACAGTCGCGTTCAGGTTCCGCAGTTCCTTACGTAGGATTTGAAGGCGGTCAGATGCCTTTGTTCCGACGAATTGCACAGCGCGGATTTTCCAATGCGGCTTTCAAAAAGGAATATGAAATTTTCAACGTTTCCGATTTGGACGCGAAATTTGCTGACGGCGAAACTGTAAATCGCGAATCTCTCAGGGCGAAAGGTCTGGTGGGCAAAGTCATCGATGGAGTAAAAATCCTTGGCGACGGAAACATCAGCAAAAAACTCACCGTGGAAGTTGAAAAAATTTCCGCTTCCGCCAAAGAAAAAATTGAAAAAGCAGGCGGTTCGGTAAAATTGGTTGCCGAAAAACCTGCCGAAGCAAAATAAAAAGTTGGAGTGACTAAATGGCAAACAATCCAGTCGTAAATATGTTCAAAGTAAAGGAGTTGCGTTCGCGGATTTTCTTTACGCTGCTCATTCTTGCTGTTTTCCGTTTGGGGAGCGTTTTGACGATTCCGGGCATCAATGCCACGCTGCTTTTGCAGTACTTTGAAAGTTTTGCCAGCGGCGCAGAAAGTGCGTTTGCCAGTTACATGGATTTTTTTGCGGGCGGTGCGTTTGAAAGATTTTCTGTGTTCATGTTGGGCGTAATGCCTTACATTTCTACGCAGATTATTTTGCAGCTCGCCCTTGTTATTTTTCCGTCGCTGAAACGAATCGCGCAGGAAGAAGGAGGACAGCAGCGGGTTCAGGCATGGACAAGAGTCGGCACGATTATCGTGTGTCTGATTCAGTCCATGGCGATTACCGTTTATGCAGATTCCATCAATCAGCAGGTTCCGGGAGCGATTATTTTTGATAACAAGGTTTACTTCAATCTCCTTGCCATTCTTACGGTGACCACCGGTTCTATGATTACCGTCTGGATGGGCAATCAGATTACCGCCCACGGTATCGGCAATGGAATTTCCATGATAATTTTCGCCGGTATCGTTGCGCGCCTTCCGAGTGCTGTTTACGAATTGATTAAAGGCGTAAGAAACGAAGACATCAACGTTGTTTTCGTAGTGGTTGCCGTTTTCCTTTTCCTTGTGATTATCGGTCTGGTCGTTTTTGAGCAGTCAGGTGAACGCAAGATTCCCGTTCATTATGCAAAACGCGTTGTGGGCAGAAAAATGTACGGCGGTCAGAATACTTACATTCCGTTCAAAATCAATCCGTCGGGAGTAATTCCGATTATTTTTGCATCGGCGTTTTTGACGTTTCCGCTGCAAATTGCAAACAGTCTTTCGCAAAAAGCCACATGGCTGATGAAGGTGGCGGCGATTTTGAATCCACTTGGTTTTTGGTATAATTTCATCGAAGTGTTGTTGATTATATTCTTTGCATACTTCTACACTCAGGTAACACTGAACCCCACTGAAATCGCGAAGAATATCCGTGAAAACGGCGGCTCCATTCCTGGAATCCGAACTGACAAGACCGAGGAATATCTTCAGAAGGTTTTAAACCGGCTGATTCTTCCTGGTTCGTTGTATCTTGCGGCGATTGCGCTGTTGCCGACAATCATCCAGATTATTTTTAAGTTCCCTGCATCGATTTCCATGTTGATGGGCGGAACTTCGTTGCTGATTCTGGTGGGCGTTGACATCGATACGATGGCACAGGTGGAAGCCCTTCTAAAAATGCATCATCACGATGGTTTGACTAAGAAGGGATTGAAGTCGCGCAATTTGTAAAACTGCGGGACAGGACTAGATTAAGTTAGGAAAACTGTGCTATATTACCGCACTGCTATTTTTTGGCGGCGCACCGGATTGTAGTCCATGGCGGCGAAATTCCGCTTCGGATTGCCATGATTCGGGTGATATATGTTTTCCAAGGGGACTTTTATGAAAGTACGAACCAGCGTAAAACCCATTTGCGACAAGTGCAAGGTAATCAAGAGAAACGGAATCGTCCGCATCATCTGTGAAAATCCCAAGCACAAGCAGAGACAGGGTTGAGGAGTAACTGATGGCACGTATTGCGGGTGTTGACCTCCCAAACAAACATGTCAATATTGCGTTGACATACGTATATGGTATTGGCCGTTCATTAGCTAATAAAATTTGCGAAGAGACGAAAGTAAATCCGGATGTTCGGTTGAATGATCTTTCGGAAGACGATTTGACCAAACTCCGCAAGTACATCGACGAAAACGTAAAAACCGAAGGACGACTTCGCTCAGAAATCGGTCTTAACATTAAACGTCTGATGGACATTGGAAGCTATCGTGGACTTCGTCATCGTAAGGGACTTCCTTGCCGTGGTCAGCGCACGCGAACCAATTCTCGTACACGCAAAGGCAAGAAAAAGACCGTTGCTAACAAGAAGAAGGCATAAGCGAGGTAACAGATGGCAGCAACTGTAAAAAAGAGAAAAGAAAAAAAGAGCGTTTTTGAAGGAAACATCTACATTCAGGCGACGTTCAACAACACAATCGTTACAATCACCGATTTGCGCGGAAATGCCATTGCCTGGGCATCTTCCGGCGGATTGGGATTCCGCGGAGCAAAAAAATCTACTCCATTTGCAGCGCAGTCCGTGGCGGAAACAGCGGTTCAGCGAGCGGCGAGTTATGGTTTGCGAGAAGTTCACGTTTTCGTAAAAGGACCTGGAATGGGTCGGGAAAATGCGATTCGTGTGCTTGGAACTTTGGGACTGAAAGTAAAATCGATTTCTGATATTACTCCGATTCCCCATAACGGATGTCGTCCGCGAAAAACCCGCCGAATGTAGTAACGATAACTGGGTTTTTTATCCAGTTAATGATAACTGAAAATTCCGGAAGAAAAATTTTTCCGGAAGAAGAAGGAGTTCAGATTGGCTCGCAAAAATCTGCTGAAAGGTTTTAAAAAACCAAAGGGAATTACATTTGAACATCTGGAAAACAATCCGAATTACGGAAAGTTTACCGCATATCCGTTTGAACCCGGATTCGGTACGACTGTAGGAAATACGCTTCGGCGCGTTCTGCTTTCGTCCATTCAGGGATACGCAATTTCTTCTGTGCGAATCACTTCGTACGATGCGGATAATGTTCCTCATGTAATTTCCAGCGAGTTTGAAACGATTCCGAATATTTCAGAAGATACGTTGGAAGTTTTGAACAGCTTGAAACAGATTCGTTTGCGTCTGCCGCGGGACGTGGAACAGGACAGTTTCCTTTACGAATTCAAAGGACCGGGCACCGTAAAAAGTGACGATCTGGCGAAGGAAAATCTGGAAATCATGACGAAAGGTCTGGAAATCTTCACCATGATGGAAGGAGCGCACCTGGAAATCGAATTCCAGGTGGATTTGGGTAGAGGTTACGTTCCTGCCGAAGTGAACGAGCATTACATCGAAATTGTGGGAACGATTGCGATGGACTGTATTTTTACTCCGGTGCCAAAGGTAAAATATTCCATTGAACCTTGCCGCGTTGGACAGCGCAACGACTACGATAAACTGATTCTTGAAATTTGGACTGATGGTTCCATTACGCCGGAAGATGCACTCGCTGAAGCCGCAAAAATTGCAAAAGATTATTTCGCGATTTTTGTAAATTTCAACGAAAATGATTATTCCGCAGGCGATGAACTGGACGAAGGCGACGAACGGATACGGCAGCTTTTGTCAACTTCAGTTGAAGAACTTGAACTTTCCGTTCGCAGTTCAAATTGTCTCAAGAATGCAAACATTAAAACAATCGGTGAATTAACCAAGAAAACCGAAGACGACATTACAAAAACTCGTAATTTCGGCAAAAAAAGTCTTGAAGAAATCAAGCAAAAACTTGAAGAACACGGCTTAACTCTTGGAATGACTGATTATAGCCACCTCAAGGATGTTGACTTAGGTAAACATAAGGACGAAAACGAATGAACCACAAAAATGGATTTAATCCGCTTTCACGTACAACAGCCCATCGCCGCGCAATGACACGCAACATGGTAACGTCGCTTTTCCGCTACGAACGAATTACCACCACCGAGTCCAAGGCGAAGGAAGTACGAAAAGCAGCAGAAAAACTGATTACGCGTGCAAAAACCGATTCTGTTCACAACAGACGTGTTGTTGCAAAATTCATCGCCGACGAGAAAATCCTTAACAAGCTTTTCACTGAAATCGGTCCGCGCATGAAAGAACGCAACGGAGGCTACACGCGCATTTTGAAGATGGGATTCCGTCAGGGCGACGCCGCTGATACGGTAATTTTTGAACTGGTGGACTACAAATTGCCGGACGCATCTGCGGAAGACGAAAAAGCCGCCAAAAAGTCTGCAAAAAAAGCGGAAAAAGCTGACGCTTAAGGAGTAACCCATGTCAAAATCACATCGCGGAACAGGAATCCGTAAAGAACCGAATCATGGTCGCGGAACTTGCGGAATTTGCGGAACGACACAAATCAAAATCATTTACGACCAGGAAGTGGATGGCAAAAAAATAAAGATTTGCAAGTTCTGCAAGGCAAATTTGAAGAACAAGGCGCGAAAAGATGCGCGTATTGCAAAGAAAGCCGCCGCAGAATCTGCTCCTGCCCAGACTGAATCGGCGGAAGCGTAATTTTTTAGCATGAAAGTGCTTTGAGCCGCTCTTTTTCAGGGGCGGCCGTATTTTTTTTAAACGAAAATTTTTTCCGCGGAATTTTCAAAATCGTTTACTAAAGTTGTGCAATTCTATACAATCCCACGCGAAAACTTTTTTTCGGGAGAAGAAAATGAACAAAATCAAAAATGCACTTTTTTTGTGCGCATTCGTTTTTCTGGCATCATCATCGTTTGCTGCTTCAAAATCTAAAACCGTAAAAATCGGCGGAGTTGCTCCTTTGTCGGGCGCAGTGGCTGTTTACGGAAGTGAATGCAAAAACGGCGTAGACCTGGCTGTTTCAGAAATTAACGCGGCGGGCGGAGTGAACGGTCAGCTCTTGGAATTCGTTTGCGAAGACGATGAAGGCGACCCCGCGAAATCCGTGAACGCTTACAAAAAACTCGTAACCAAAGATCGCGTTCGTGTCGTAATCGGTTCGCTTACTTCGGGATGCACCATTGCAATTACGAATCTGGCTCAGGCACAGAAAGTCCTTCAGATTGCACCGGCAGCAACGGCAAGCGCAGTAACTGATGCAGGAAATTATATTTTCCGAGCGTGTTTTATCGATCCGTTTCAGGGAAAAGTCGGCGGAAAATTCGCGTACGATAATCTTTCCACAAAGCGTGCGGCAGTTTTGTACGACATCGGCAACGATTATTCAGTGGGACTCGCGGAAAATTTCGTGGCGGAATACGTTTCGCTGGGCGGAAAAATCGTGGCGAAAGAATCCTACAGCACGGGCGACAAAGATTTCAACGCACAGCTTACAAAAATCAAGGCGGCAAATCCTGAAGTAGTTTATCTTCCTGATTATTACGGAACCGTTGCGCTGATTGCAAAACAGCTCCGCGCACAGGGAATCAGCACTCCGATTGTCGGTGCAGACGGATGGGACGGACTGACTGAAAACGCCGGAAACGAAGTTCTGAACGGATATTATTCCAATCACTACGCCGAAGATTCCGACAGTCCCGCAGTTCAGAAATTCGTAAAATCGTTTAAGGCGAAATACGGAAAAGCGCCGAATTCTTTTGCTGCATTGGGCTACGACAGCGTTTATATGCTGAAGGACGCCATGGAAAAAGCCGGAACGAACACGGACGTTGCAAAAATCCGCGATGCTTTTGAAGCCACCGACGGAAAATACGTAACGGGACACATCGTTTTTGATGCAAAGCGAAATCCGGTAAAATCCGCGGTAATGATTAAAATGGTCAAGGAAAACGGAAAACTTTCCACGGCTTATGCGGCAACGGTAGACATCGGAAAATAATTTTTCGCGGAATTTAAATTTTTTTTGAAAGCAATGGGGCTTGTCTGTAAAAAGGCGAGCCCTTTTTTCTTTTGCGGGATTGTTGTAGAATCCCCTAAATTTTCGATTCGGAGGATGGGTTGGAAACTTTTCTGAAACAATTCGTAAACGGACTTTCGCTGGGCGGAATTTACGCTCTGATTGCGCTGGGCTACACCATGGTCTACGGAATCGTAAAGTTAATAAATTTTGCTCACGGCGACGTAATGATGGTGGGTGCGTACACGGGTTACTTTGTTCTGCGCGCGTCCGGTGCAAATCCTCCGGGATTACTGGCGGCGTTCGTTTGTGCGATGATTGTCTGCGCGATTCTGAGCCTGATTATTGAACGGCTGGCTTATCGTCCCCTCCGAAATGCTCCACGGCTGAATTCGCTGATTACTGCCATTGCGGTGGAACTTATCTTGCAGAATGCCATGCGCGTGCTTCCGTTCGTGGGCCCGAATCCGCGGCAATTTCCCACCATGGAAACGAAATTCCTTTCGCTGGGAATCGTGCAAATCAGCAACATTCAGTTAATCGTCATCGTTTCGTCGGCAGTTCTGATGATTCTGCTGAATTACGTCATCAATTTTACGAAAACCGGTCGTGCAATGCGTGCGGTCAGTTTCGATATGGGCGCGGCAAGTTTAATGGGCGTAAACGTAAACAGAACAATCGCCATAACATTTGTAATCGGTTCGGTGCTGGCAGGCGCGGGCGGAATTCTTTATGCAACGGCTTATCCGCAGGTCGATCCGCTGATGGGCTACATTCCGGGCTTAAAGGCGTTCGTTGCGGCGGTTCTGGGCGGAATCGGTTCAGTTCCGGGGGCGATGCTTGGCGGCGTAATTCTGGGCGTGGCTGAAACCATGACAAAAGCGTATCTTTCTTCGCAATATGCCGATGCAATTTCTTACTGCATTTTAATCGTAATCCTTCTGGTAAAACCTGCGGGACTTCTGGGCAGAAAGCGCGTCGTAAAAGTTTGAGGAGATTTTTATGAAGGACAATTTTTTGCGGAATTTCTGGATTCTTTTTGCGACGGCGGCGGTTCTGCTTGTGGTTCCTGCCCTTCTCATGGATCTGCCTCTGGCGGACGGATATCCGGTTCTGGATGCGTATGTGGCGCAAATTCTGACGCTGGGCGGCGTAAATGCAATCATGGCAATCAGCGTGAACGTCATCTGCGGAATTACGGGGCAACTTTCGCTGGGTCAGGCGGGATTTCAGGCGTTGGGCGCGTATTCGGCGGTAATTTTGACGGAAGCGGGCGTTCCTCTGGCGGTGAGCATTATTCTGGGCGGACTGATTGCAGCGTTTTTCGGATTTTTAATCGGATTTCCCACGCTGAAACTCGAAGGCGACTACCTTGCAATCGTAACCCTTGCATTCGGCGAAATAATCCGCGTTTTTCTGGTGAATTTAAAAAGCATAACGGGCGGTCCGAACGGAAAACAGTTCAGCACGGTTTTTACCACGTCACTCGACCACAGCGCACTGATTTCGTATCTGTCGGTAATCGGTTCGCTGATTCTGATTGTGGTTCTTTTGCAGAATTTTTTGCGTTCCACTTACGGACGGGCCATTCTTGCGGTTCGCGAAGATGAAGTTGCGGCAAACAGCAGCGGAATCGGCGTTTTTCGCTACAAAATGACCGGATTCGTCATTGCATCGTTTATCGCGGGAATCGGCGGCGCGCTTTATGCACCGTTCATCGGCTTCATAAAACCTGATCTGGCGTCGTTCAACAATTCCATCAACGATTTGATTTTCGTGGTTCTGGGCGGAATGGGCAGCGTTACGGGCGGAATTCTGGCGGCGTTCGTCCTGACGATTTTGCAGGAAGCACTCCGGTTTTTGCGCGATTATCGTCTTCTGATTTATCCCGTCATTCTGATTTTCGTGATGCTTTTCCGTCCGCAGGGGCTTCTGGGCGCGAAAGAATTCAGTTTCATAAAATTTTATCAGAAAATTCCGCGGATTTTTGCAAGAATTTTCAGAAAAAAGGAGGCGGCTGATGGAAAAAACTGACGAACTTCTTTTGCGCGCAAAGGACGTTTCAATCGTTTTTGGCGGACTTCGTGCAGTAAGCGATTTTAATCTGGAACTGAAATCCGGCGAACTCATCGGACTAATCGGCCCGAACGGCGCTGGAAAAACAACCGTTTTTAACATTCTTTCGGGAATTTACAAACCGACTTCCGGCACAATAACTTTTATCGGCAGCGACGGAAAATTGCAGGTCATCGGCGGAAAATCTCCCGCGGAACTGAACCGGATCGGAATTGCGCGAACTTTTCAGAATATCCGGCTTTTTGGATTTTTGACGGTGGCGGAAAACATAAAAATTGCGCTTCATCAGAAACGGACGGTAAATCCGCTGGACGTTCTGTTCCGTACAAAAAAATTCCGCAGCGACGAACGTGCCATGGACGAAAAAACTGAAATTCTGCTTTCGATTTTTCATCTGGAAGGCAAAAAAAACGATCTGGCAAAAAATCTTCCCTACGGTGAACAGCGGAAACTGGAAATTTGCCGCGCACTGGCTTCTTCGCCGAAACTTCTGCTTCTGGACGAACCTGCCGCCGGAATGAACGGACAGGAAACGCAGGAACTGATGGAACTGATTTCGTTCATCCGCAGAAAATTCAGCCTGACGGTGCTTTTGATTGAACACGACATGAAACTCGTCATGGGAATTTGCGAGCGGATTGTGGTGCTGAACTACGGACGAATCATTGCGCAGGGAATTCCGTCGGAAATTCAGAGCAACGCGGAAGTCGTGGAAGCGTATTTGGGTTCGGGCTACAAAACGGAGAAAAAAAATGAGCATGCTTGAAGTTCGCAATCTGGTTGTTTCTTACGGGGCGATAAAGGCGCTGAAAGGAATTTCGTTCGACGTGGAGCAGGGTGAAATAATTTCGCTGATTGGAAGCAACGGCGCCGGAAAAACGACTACGCTTCATTCGGTGAGCAATCTGCTTAAAAAAAACGGCGGCACGATTTTTTTTCAGGGCGAAGACATAACGAATCTTGCTGCGGATAAAATCGTTCGGCGCGGACTGGTGCAGGTTCCTGAAGGACGACGCGTTTTTGCAAACATGAGCGTGCGGGAAAATCTGGAAATGGGCGCTTTTACTCGGACTGACGGCGAAAAAATCCGCGAAGACCTGGAATGGTGCTTTGAACTTTTTCCGCGGCTGAAGGAACGGCTGAATCAAATTTCGGGAACGCTTTCCGGCGGAGAACAGCAGATGCTTGCAATGGCGCGGGCGTTGATGGCGAAACCGAAACTTCTGCTTCTGGACGAACCAAGCATGGGACTCGCTCCGATTCTTGTGGACGAAATTTTCAGCATCGTGCAGAAAATCAGTTCGTCGGGCGCAACGATTCTTCTGGTGGAACAGAATGCATACAAAGCGTTGTCAATCGCAGACCGGGCGTATATACTCGAAACGGGTTTGATTTCAAAAAGCGGACGCGCTTCGGATTTAATCAGCGACGGTGCGGTGAAATCGGCGTATCTGGGCGCGTAAATTTTCGATTTTTCAGAAGGAATTTTGCAGGACGATTTGATTTCGGCGGAAAAAAAATTCGGCTGAAAAAATTCTGCAAATTCCGCTGAAAAAAATCAAAAAAAATTTTTTGCCGAAAATTTAAAAATCGGCGGGGAGAAAAAAATGCTTGTAAAGGACGTAATGACTGAAAATCCCGTTACAATTCACGGCGACGCTTCGGTTCTGGACGCAAAGGAACTTATGGCAAAAAAAGGCGTAAAAAAACTTCCCGTGGTGGACAAAAACGGAACGCTGGTGGGAATTCTGACGGCTGCGGATCTGGCAAAAGCGTCACCAAGTGCGGCAACTTCGCTGGATGTTTTTGAACTCGGTTATCTTTTGAGCAAACTTTCCGTGGAAAAAACGATGGTTAAATCCGTGAAAACGACGAATTCGCTGCAAACCGTGGAAGAAGCGGCGCGGCTCATGAACGACTACGGAATCAGCTGTCTGCCGGTCGTTAAGGACGAAATTTTAATCGGAATCGTAACGGAATCGGATTTGTTTGCTACGTTCATCGATATGTTCAACACGCGGACTCCGGGCGTTCGGATTGTGGCTGTGGTGAACGAAATGCCGGGCGAACTCGCGAAAATTTCTTCAGCCATTGCGGAAAAAAACGGCAACATCGTTTCGTTTGTAACGTCGGAAGCATCGGACGCGGCGCACAAAAAAATTACGCTGAAAGTAACGGACGTAAGCGAAACCGAATTAAAATCCGCGCTGGAAATTTGCGGTGCGCAGATCGAAGACATTCGTTCCGTGTGAATTTTTTGCCCTGAAAATCCATTGATTGACCAAAATTTTCTTTTTTGGTATTTTAGGGCAACAGTTCGCTGTTTCGGGGGTGTAGCTCACCTGGCTAGAGCGCTTGCATGGCATGCAAGAGGTAACCGGTTCAAGTCCGGTCATCTCCATTTTCCATTTAAAATTTTGTGCCTCTTTTTTTTTACTTTTTCGGAGGTGAATATGCTGAAATCGGTAAAACCTGAATCGCTTTTGGAAAATCCATTCAAAATGATCGGAAAAGACTGGATGCTCATTACGGCGTGCACGAAAAAAATCGACGACGACGGAAATGTTTCCACCGGGCGACCGAACACAATGACTGCAAGCTGGGGCGGACTGGGCGTTCTGTGGAATAAAAATGTTGCAACGATTTACATCCGGCCCGCGCGATTTACAAAAGGAATCGTTGACGAAACGGACACTTTTTCGCTGAGCGTTCTGCCTGAAAAATATCGGACGGCGCTGGATTACTGCGGAAGTCATTCAGGACGCGACGAAGACAAATTCCGTGCAGCAAAACTCGACGTGGAGTACATGAACGGAACTCCGTGGATTCGTCAGGCAAGAATCGTCTTGTTCTGTCAAAAACTTTACGCGCAGGAAATCGATCCGTTCTGTTTTGCAGACGAAAAACTCTGCAATCAGAATTACCGCAAAAACGATTTTCACACAATGTACATCGGCGAAATCACGAAAGTTCTGGCTGATTCCGCTGCAAAATAATTTTTTTCCGGGGGCTGTTGATTTTTTGGAGAGTGAAATGGCATTTTACGAAAAAAGGGTTTGGAAAATTTTGGCTTTCGTCGGTCTGGTGATAACTTCCATTTCGCTTGCCGTCAGCATGTTTCAGTTTTTTCTTGACGATGATTTTTACGTGAATTCCTTGCGCAAAATCGACCGGATTTTAATAAATCTGGTTGCGTTCGGTTGTTTTGTCTATCTTTTTTTAAATCCGCAGTCGTTCCGATGTTATGCGTTTCTGTTTTATTTTTACGGTCTGGGAAATTTGTACGATCGCGGAGGAATTCTGGCGGTGCTTTGTCTGGGCTGCGCTTACGGATTTTTGCGGACTTCCGGTTTTTTCCGCAGAAACAAAAAATTCAGGACAGTTTTATTTTTCGTTTTTCCGGCGATTCTTCTGGTGCGTCAATATTTCGTGGCGGAAGACAGGCTCGATTTCTGGATTTCGATCATGCACATTGCGGCGGCGGTTTACATCGGTTCGCTGATTTTTTCGCTGATTTATCCCATGGTGGCTCAGTCGAAACTCGTAAAAAATGAAAAAATTCTTGAACGCGGATTTTACACTCAGCGGGACGTGGAATTTTTGTCGTCGGTTCTGGACGGAAAAAAATACAAAAAAATCGCCACGCTGCACGACGTTTCGGAAAGCACGGTCAAGGCGCGGATGGTGGAACTTTACAAATTTCTGGACGTAAAAGACCGCACCGAATTCCTTGCCGTGTACCGCGGATATTCGTTCAAATTGAACTGAAAAATTTTTTCCGCGCATTCCGTTCCGCCGGATTTTTTTTCAGCGCTGTACCGTCGCTTTTTTTATTTTTTCCTTTGTTTCTTCGCCGAAAAGAATTCGCACCAGTTCCATGGCAAATTCTTCAGCAGCACCGGCACCGCGTCCCGTTACGACATTTTCCGACGTTACAAAAGCCGAATCAATTCTGCTGGATTTAAATTCCGCGGGAGATTCGTCCTGCATTCCCGGATAGCACGTCCATTTTTTTCCTGCGAGAATTTTCGTTTTTCCGAGCACAAGAACCGGAGCCGCGCAAATTGCCGCTACGATTTTTTTTGCATCGTTCATCTGCTCCAGAAAATTCAGCGCTTTCTGACAGCCGCCGATATTTTTTGAGCCGCCCATTCCGCCCGGAACAATTACTGCATCGGGAAGTTCCGTACTGGAAGAAAAATATGCATCCAGCGTAATGTCAGCGATTACAGGAATTTTATGCGAGCCTTCCACCGTCCGCGAAGAAGTTGCAGTTGCCACGGTCGTTACGTCAGCACCCGCACGCCGAAGATAATCCACGGGAGTAAGCGCTTCCACTTCTTCAAATCCGTCTGCAAGCAAAGTTACGATTTTTTTCATTCGTTCCTCCAAAAAATAAATTCGTCGCGGAAAATGTAGCACAAACGAAAAATTTCTTCAGCAGAATTCCGGCGGGAAATTTCTGCATTCGGCTTAATTGAAAAAAACAAATTTATGGAGTAAGATTAAGGCGAAGCGTTCGGTTGCGTTTCAATTTTTTTTTTAGCTGGAAGAATTTTATGTACGTTACCAAATCGGTATTGCTTGTAGATTGCTCCCCGTTGCTCAGCGAATTTTTGCAGGAC
Organism: uncultured Treponema sp.; assembly: GCA_964483515.1. Classification (GTDB taxonomy): domain Bacteria; phylum Spirochaetota; class Spirochaetia; order Treponematales; family Treponemataceae; genus Treponema_D. The sequence continues at coordinate 6,097 of CAZACA010000005.1, read as the reverse complement.
AAATTTTCAGTCGAACAAATTTCCATTGAATCCGTTTCAAATCGTGAAGCGTACACAAAAATTCTTACGCTTCTGTCGGATTTGATTATAATTGAACTGGACGGCGAAGTTTCTGAAGACGTCATGCACGTGCTGGAAAAAGTTCACGTTGACCCGAATGCGCGGAAAATTCCGATCATCGTAATCGGTCCTGTGGTGGAGCGCTCAAAAATTACGCATCTTCTGGAATTCGGCGTAATCAGATATTTTACGAAACCGATAAATTTCGGCGCGTTTTTTGATTCCGTGGGAAAAATTTTAAAATCGCCTTTTTCCAACGACCCCACGCCCTGTGTCTGCGACGTGCATTTTAACGGCAGCGTGATTTTTGTGGAACTGGCGGGCGGACTGAATCGCGAAAAAATCAGGCTTTTAAAATATCGGATCGCGGAAATTATCGAAAAAGTGAACATCAACATTCCGAAAGTAATTCTGGTTTTGTCGTCGTTTCAATTTTCGTTTGTGGATGGCGCGAACATCGAATTTCTTCTGGACAGCATAAAATCGGACGGACGCGTTGCAAATAAAAACATAAAAATTCTTTCTACGGACGATTTTTTAAAGCAGCTCGTCATGGGGCACACCGAATATCTGGGCATGGAAATTTCCGACAACGTACGCTCCATTGCTTCCGCCGTGCTGAACATGGATTTGCCGCAGCAAAACGTGGAAGAATTTCTGGTGGACAATCTTTTTCTTTCGTCCCATGCCGCGGATGACAAGCAGTTCAATTTTATGGACAAAAATAATCTGGCGGGAAACGGCGGAACCATGCTGAAAATCGCCATTGTGGACGACGACGTTGTAATCAGAAAACTTCTGGAAAATACGTTTACTTCGGTGAGCGGAGAATCGGAACTTTTTGAAGACGCGAATTCTTTTCTGGCTTCGGTTGCCGCAGGAAAAGATTATGACATCGTTGTGCTTGATTTGTATCTGCCCGACATGGACGGAATCAGCATTTTGCGGACGCTTCAACGACGCGGATTTCAGACGCCGATTTTGATTTATTCCAAGGCAGCGGCGCGCGACGTGGTGGTTCAGGCACTTTCGCTGGGTGCACGAAGTTATCTGGTGAAACCGCAGAAGCCGGGCGTAGTTTTGCGCAAGGTAATCGAAATTCTTCATTCGCAGGATTAGTTTTCCGCCGCGGAAATTTTTTGCTTTTTTTTGGCGGATTTGATTTTTGCCGATTTTTAAGGGGAGAAAATGGAATCTTCTTCACTGGAAGTTGAAAGCCGGTTTTTGGCGAGTACCATGCACGAAGTTCGGACTCCGCTGCAAACCATAATCGGAACGCTGGAATTGCTGGAAGACACGCAGCTGGATCAGGAACAACTGGAATACATTCATCAGATTGAATTCAGTGCTACGGCGCTTTTGGGTCTTGCCAACGATGTTCTGGATTTTTCAAAAATTTCGTCAAGCAATTTTAAACTGGAAATTCATCCGTACAACGTCGTGGAATTAACCGAACGCGTGGTGGATTTGATTTCCATCGAAGCGTCCAACAAAGGTCTGGAAGTCGTTACTGACATCGATTATTCCATCGGCAACGTAAGCGGCGACTCGAACCGCGTGCAGCAAATTCTGCTGAATCTTTTAAAAAACGCCGTAAAATTCACGGAAAAAGGATTCATTCTGGTTCGTGTTTCGCAAAAGCGCGGCAAATTGATTTTTGAAATAATCGACAGCGGAATCGGTGTGCCCGAAGACAAAAAAGATTTGATTTTCACGAAATTTTATCAGGTGGACAGAAGTTCAGTGCGTGCTTCCGGCGGAACCGGTCTGGGACTTGCCATCTGCAAAAGTCTGGTTTCGGCAATGAAAGGCAGAATCGGAATTCTTTCAAATCCAAGCGGCGGCTCGAATTTCTGGTTTTCAATTCCGCTGGAAAAAAGCGAATACGAAAAGCCCGAACAATTTTCTGCGCAGATTCCTTCCGATGCAAAAGCGCTTGTAATCGACGACGACAATTTTTCGCTGAAATCCGTCAAACGCAAGCTGAATTATTTTTCCGTGCGGAACGTGGATCTGGCGTGCGACGGAAAATCGGCAATCGACAGAATAAAAAAAGCCGCTGAATCAGGAAAAAAATACGATCTGATTCTGGTAGACCTTTCGATTCTGGAATCAAACCGATTCGATTTTTTGCCCGGAATTGCGCCCGTTTACGACAAAAACGACAAAAGCCTTTTTTTAATGATTCCCGAAGGTCAGCTGAACAAAAATTCCAATATGCAGCTTTTAAATCTTTTTCAGGAATACATTTACAAGCCCGTAAAAAAATCGCAGTTATGGAGCGTGCTGAAAAAAGTTTACGCAGTGCAGGACGATTTTTCCGTGGAAGGAACGGCGGAACCAAAAGATGCGCGTAACCGGAATATTTCGGCGATTATGAACGAACAGGTTGCTTCGGGCGTAAACGTTCTGGTGGCGGAAGATACAAACGTAAATAAAATTCTTCTGGGAACTTTTTTGCAGAAATTCGGGGCGACGGTTTTTTATGCGGAAGACGGACAGATTGCCGTGGAGCGCGTAAAGGAGCATCCGGAAATCGACGTGATTTTTATGGACATTTTTATGCCGGTAAAAAGCGGAATCGACGCGACAATCGAACTGCGCAAAAAAGGATACAAGGGCGTAATAATTGCGTGCACGGCAAACAATGACGCTGACGATTTCAGAATGTACAAAAAAATCGGAATTAACGACATCATCATCAAACCGTTCAGGCGCTCGCAGGTAAAAGACGTTTTGCAAAAGTGGTATTCGGTTCTGGCGTTTCCCAACGGAAAAGAAATGATTACCCTTACTTACGTTGAGCGAATGTCGTCCGGAATCTGGGACGTAAAAGATTTCATGGATACTGCGGGCAACGACAAGGAATTCGCCGTTTCGCTGATGGACGAATACATGGCGCAGACTGAAAAAGTCATGAAAAATCTGAAGGAAGAACTGGTTAAGGAAAAAAAGGATTTTTCAAAAATCGAACTGTACACGCACACGCTGAAGGGAAGCAGTGCATCGGTGAGCGCAACGAGATTCGCGGAACTGGGCAAACGCATGAACGACGCCGCAAAAGAACGCAACATAATCGAACTGGAAAGCGCGCGGATAAATTTTGAGCTGGATTTCCTTACGTTTAAAAATCTCATCGGCAACTGGAAAACCACCATATGAAAAAAACGAATTATCACACGCATTCAACTTTTTGCGACGGAAAATCGTCTCCTGCTGAAATTGCCGCGGCTGCATTTGAAAAAAAATTCGACGTTCTGGGTTTTTCAAGTCATTCCATGTTTCCTTTTTCCAGCGGATGGCATCTGCCCGTGAATGAGCACAAAAATTACGTGGACGAAATCCGCAGGCTGAAAAAAATTTACGACGGCAGGATGAAAATTTACGCAGGTTTTGAAGCCGATTTTATTCCCGGAGTCTGTCTGCCCGATTTTTCCGCGTACGGTGAATTTTCGCCGGATTATTTAATCGGTTCGGTGCATTTTGTAACGGGAAAAGGCGGATTTGTGGAAGCCGACGGAAATCCTGCGGAAGTTCGACGTGGAATTCGTGAATTTTTCGGCGGAAACGTAAAAAAAACCGTGTGCGAATATTTTTCACTGGAAAAAGAAATGATCCGCAAAGGAAATTTTTCGATTCTGGGGCACGCTGATTTGTTCCGCAGGCAGAATGCAGGCGATTCAGAACTTTTTTCGGAAAATTCTGCCTGGTACAAAAAGGAACTCAAGTCGCTTTCTGCTGAAATTTCCGGTGCGGGCATAGTTGTGGAAGTGAACACTGGCGGAATTCTCCGGTGCGGGATGAAATCGCCTTATCCGTCGCCGTATTTTCTGTCGATTTTGCGCGAAAAAAATGTTCCCGTTACGCTGAATTCTGACTGCCACGAAATTTCCGGACTGGATTTTTGGTTCGATGAAGCGGTTGAATACATAAAAAAAGCCGGCTACACGGAACTTTCGTTCTATGAAGACGGCGTTTTCAAGATGCAGAAGATTTGATTCGATTTTACCGGCTCTTTTTTTCTTCCTTTGCCTGGCATTCCACGCACAAAACTGCATAAGGCAACGCTTCAAGCCGCGCTTCGGGAATCTGTTTTCCGCACGAAAGGCAAAGTCCGTATGTTTCCTGGCGAATTCTGTCCAGCGAACGGTCGATCATATCAAGCCGCCTCTGGTCTGCTTCACCCAGGGAATTCAAAAGCGTCCTGTCGATTGTATCCGATGCAATGTCCACGTCGTCGCCCGATTCCAATGTGTCTACCAGTTTGGTGAGCTGTTCGTTTCGTCCTGCAAGGGAATCAAGGATTTCGTTTCGTTCGGCGATAAGTTTCTTTTTTTGTTTGTCCACAAAATCTTTTTTCATTTCGTCTCCCAGTACCATCGTTATACAGGTTTGTATGTTGACAGCATTTAGTGTTTTGTTCATAATAGTATACGTATATTTTGTCAGAAAGGCAAACAGTTTTTGGAGGAATTGTGGCTACTAAAGACGAGGCGATTGAAGTAGAGGGAGTTGTAAAAGAAGCGCTGCCGAACACGATGTTCCGCGTTGAATTAAAAAACGGACATATTATTCTGGGGCATTTGAGCGGAAAAATGAGAAAGCACTACATCCGCATTGTTCCGGGGGACAGCGTAAAGGTTGAACTTTCTCCCTATGATTTGAACCGCGGACGGATTATTTTCCGCGAACGATAATTTGCACCGGATTTCTGCCGCTTGATTTTTTTCAGGCGGCTTTTTTATTTTCTGAACGCGCACGTTTTTTTTTGCCTTCTGCCGCACGTCTGAATCGTTATTACAAAAATCCTTTTATTTCAAGAAACGGTTCGGACGGGTCTTCAAGCCACTGGATGATGGTGTCCTTTACTGCGTCAATTTTTTGCCTTGAATTTTTTCCGCGAATGGCGCATTCCCAGACGACGCATACACGCCAGCATTGTTCCTGATAATATTTCAGATTTTCAGCGTCGCGATTTCTGTTTGTCAGAAACTTTTTTTCCCAGAATTCGCAGTTTGTCTTGGGAAATACGAAATATTTGCATTTTTCATGAGCGTGCCAGAAGCATCCGTTGATGAAAATGGCAGCAAAATATTTTGGAAATATAATGTCAGGTGTTCCGGGGTATTTTTTGTCGCAGATTCTGTACCGAAAACCTGCCTTAAAAAGTGCAGAACGAATCTGTTTTTCAGGTTTTGTGTCCCTTGAACGGATGTGAGACATATTTTTATGACGATTTTCAGGAGTGAGGACGTCCATGAACGGCATTATATATGATTTTTTACGAAAAATTTCATGTTTTGTGAGATTTCTTTCCAAAAAATTGCAAAAGCTTTAATTTCAGTCCATAAAAATCACTTTCGGGGAAAATTCGCTTAAATCTGCATTTTCTTCACATTCCTTTATTTTTTCATCAAGTCCTTCGATTTTTTCAAAGGATGCGGCTTTCATCCTGATTACGTAATATTCGTCTGCACGGCTCTGTGGATTTGTTCTGGCAAAACCGTTTTCTTCAAGAAGTTTGTCTAAAGCGGATTTTGTCATGATTTTTATATGGCTTTCGTTCCGTGGACGGATTACATCTGCATGAATCATGAAATTTACTTCATCGTTGCAGGCTATGAGTTTTTCACAGCAGGGAAGCATGGTCTGAACAAGCAGAAGCGCGTTTCCTGTTTTGCGGTAAAAGTAAAAATAAAAATACGAATTCTTTCCGTTTGCCAGAATTTTTTCCATCTGATGTTTACGCATCGTTCCGACTATGGCGGCATTTTTCATGACGGGCATATAATCCCTGTTCCAGTCAAAACCTGTATGAGAATGAGTTTTTATTATTTCCACAGAATTAACTTTTTTCAAATCATCCGTAATTTTTGTATCGTTAAGATAATTGTCGTACGCATAATCAGGCAGAAGTTCCAGAACATTTATGGGGCACAACACCTGCAATGAATATGACTGCATGAGATTGAGTTCCGCCCTGCCCGTATTCCTGATTTTTTCTCCGCTCCAGTCTTCGTCAGCGGCAATTTTTTTT
>CAZACA010000004.1:0-29992 GCA_964483515.1 uncultured Treponema sp. | reverse complement strand
AAAGGAAATGGAAATTCAGCAAAAAAATTCTTGCAAAATTCTCTCGCAAAATTTCAGCGGAAAAAATTGCGTAGAAAAAAGGCAAGCTGAAATTCAGCGAAAAAAATTTCATGCAAAATTTCAGCGGAAAAAAAAGAAAACGAAAATCTTTTTTAGCAAAAGGAAACGGTTAATTTTTTTCCGAGGGCTTCGGCGATTTTCTGCAGGAACTGCATGGACGGATTATAGTTTCCGCTTTCCAGACGTGCGATGGCAGACTGCTTTGTGCCGACTTTTTCAGCGAGCTGCTTTTGCGTCATTTTGTTTTCCTGCCGCGCCAGAACAATCTGCTTTATGATTTCGTATTTGGGTGCAAGCGAATCGTATTCAGATTTTACGCCCGGACGTTCGAGCATTTCCGATTCAAATTCTTCAAAATTCATAATTCCTCCTTGATTTGTATTCGTTCATTCTCGACAAAGCCACATCGAGTTCCTTTTTTGGAGTTTTCTGCGTCTTTTTTTGAATTGCATGAAGCAAAATTGCAGTTTCAGTTTTTTCCGCCGGATTCTTCACGACGACAAAATAAAACGTCCTGAAAATATTCGTTCCCTGCTTCGTTCGTAATTCCATCAGCCCGCGGTACTTTTCGCCCTTTACGAAATCGACGTAGGGAAAATAAAGTGCGCCGCCCAATTCTTTTAAAAGCCGGATGTCCCGGAGCATTTTTGCAGTCTGCTTGTCCGGAAGCGACTTTATGAATTCTGCGACAGGTTCTCTTCCGCTTTCGGTTTTGTAAAATTCTATGCCGTATCCCATGAAAATCGGTATAACATATAAGATATATTTTTGCAAACGAAAATTCAGCGGAAAAATTTGCGGAAAAAATGGAAGCGGAAAATTAGCAAAAAAATTTCATGCAAAACTCGCGAACAAAATTTCAGCGGGAAAAATTCTGCGCGTTCTTTAAAATTAAAAAGCCGCCCCGGAAAAAGGACGGCTCATTTTTTCATGCGGAATTCATGCGCTAGACTTCTACTTCGCCTTCAAAGCAAATCTGCGCGTTTCCGGTTAAAAATACGCTTTCGCCCGTGTACCTGACCATGAGTTCTCCTCCGCGGACTTTTACCGTAATGTCCGTGTTCACCGGCGAAAATCCGTTCAGTACCGAAGCGATTGCCGCAGCACAGGCACCGGTTCCGCAGGCAGGAGTTTCACCGTTGGCGCGTTCCCATGTCCTGAGCTTCAGTTCGTTCGGTCCCACCACGCGGACAAATTCCGTATTCGTTTTGTTGGGAAAAACCGGATTATTTTCAAAAAGCGGCCCGATTCCGTCGACGTTTTCTTTGTCCACGAATTTGCTGAAAACGACGCAATGGGGATTTCCCACGCCCAGACAGGTCACTTTGTAAATTTCACCGGCGATTTTCAGCGGAGCATTCAGCACGGCTTTTTTGGGCAGACCGAATCCTTTTGCCGCAGCCAGAACTTCCTTTGAAACGTCCACCGTAACCAGGGAAGTACCGAATTTCGCGCTGTCGAACTGGGGCTTTCCCATGTCTACCGTTACCGACGAAACGACTCCGTCCTGCTTGTACAGCACCAGAGTTTTTACGCCGCTTCCTGTTTCGATGGTGATGGTTTCGGTGGCATCGGTCTTTTTTCCGTGCTTTTCCTGAATGGAATTTATGTTGTTGTCGTAAAGATATTTTCCCACGCAGCGGATTGCATTTCCTGCCATGGAGCCTTCAGTTCCGTCCAGATTGAAAAAGCGCATTTTTGCATCCGCCGATTCGGAGCGTTCGATTAAAACCAGCGAATCCGCACCGATTCCGCCGTTCCGTCTGTCGCACAAACTTACCGCGAGTCCTGCCGGATTGTTCACGTCCTGATTCATGGCGTTGATGACGATAAAATCGTTTCCGGTGGATTCCATTTTGGTGAATTTTATCCGCTGCTTTTTTTCGCGCAGGATATTTATGTCCACGAGTTCAACGTTTTCCGCGGAATATTTCGACTTGAGGCAATTTGCAATGGCGTTTGCCGTATCGATTGCAGTCAGACACGGAATGTCCCGCTCCACTGCATGACGTCGCATTTTTACGGAATCAGCCCGCGGGTCGCGTCCTTTTGCCGAAGTGGAAATTACGTAATCGATTTTGCCCGAATCCAGAAGCGTAAGAAGATTGTCGTCAGGATTTTCGTGAATTTTGTTTACAGTTTCAACTTCCATGCCGAAGTCACTGATGGTTTTTGCGTTTCCTTCAGTGGCGTAAAGTTTAAATCCCATGTCGTAGAATTTTTTTGCCAGATCGGGGAGTTCGTAACGGTCGGTTTTCCGCACGCTGAACAGAACGCCTCCGCTTCGTTTCATGTTGTATCCTGCGCCGATGAGTCCTTTAAAAATCGCTTCTTCGCGGGTGGCAGCAATTCCCAGAACTTCGCCCGTGGATTTCATTTCCGGTCCCAGATGCGTGTCTACGTCCATGAGTTTTTCAAAACTGAAAACGGGAACCTTTACCGCAAAATACGGCGGAATTCTGTACAATCCCGTTCCGAATCCCATGTCGCGCACTTTTTCGCCCAGCATTGCACGCACCGCCAGATCCACCATGGGAACGTTCGTAACTTTTGAAATGTACGGCACCGTTCGGCTTGAACGCGGATTCACTTCGATGATGTAAAGGTCGTTGTTGTAAATCAGATACTGAATGTTTACCAGACCTTTTGTTCCGAGGGCAAGGGCAAGTTCGCGGCTCTGACTGACGATTTTTTCGCGGAGAATGTCGTTTAAATTCCACGAAGGATAAACAGCAATGGAGTCGCCTGAATGAATTCCCGTCCGTTCGATGTGTTCCATGATTCCCGGAATCAAAATGTCCTTTCCGTCGCAGATGGCGTCCACTTCCAGTTCCGTGCCCATCATGTACTGGTCGATTAAAACAGGATTTTCAATTCCCTGGGCGAGAATTATTTTCATGTATTCCTTTACGTCGTCATCGTTAAACGCGATGATCATGTTCTGTCCGCCAAGAACATAAGACGGCCTCAGCAGAACCGGATAGCCCAGTTTTTTTGTCGCGTCCAGTGCTTCGTTCAGCGTAAAAACCGTAAGTCCTTTCGGGCGGTTGATTTTTAATTTTTCGCAAAGTTCTTCAAAACGTTCACGGTCTTCAGCCAGGTCGATGGAATCCGCGGAAGTTCCCAGAATTCTGATTCCCTGACTGTCCAGAAATTTCGTCAGTTTGATTGCAGTCTGTCCGCCGAATGCCACGACTACGCCCACAGGTTTTTCCGTGTTTATTACGCCCATTACGTCTTCGGGAGTAAGCGGTTCAAAATAAAGCCGGTCGGAAGTGTCGAAATCAGTGGAAACGGTTTCGGGATTGTTGTTGATTGTAACCACGTCGTAGCCGAGCCGTTTCAGCGCCCACACGCATTGAACCGAAGCATAGTCGAATTCGATTCCCTGTCCGATCCGGATTGGGCCTGAACCCAGAACGATAATCGTACCTTTTGATTTTGCCGCGGATTTTTTTTCTGCCAGAAATTCCTTTGCTTCGTTCTGTTCGTCGTAAGTTCCGTAAAAATATGGAGTTTCCGCGTTGAATTCGCCTGCACACGTGTCCACCATTTTGTACGATGACGGAATGTGCGCCGTCTGTCCTTTTTTTACGAGTCGCGACGCTTCCTTTGCTTCCGAAAGAATTCCCGATGCACCGGTGATTTTCTGTCCCGTCAGTTCTTCGATTACCTTGTCCGGATAGCCCAGATTTTTCGCCTTTCTGTAGACGTCAAACGGAATCGTTCCGCCGGATTTTTTTATGCGCAGAAATTCCCGTTCCATGACTGCAAGATTTTCGATTTTGGCAAGAAACCAGAGGTCGATTTTCGTAATCCTGCTGATTTGGATTATTGAAAGGATGTTCCGCTTCAACGCCTGAAAAATTGCAAAAATCCGCTGGTCGGTACATTCGCCCACACGCCGGATAATTTCTTCGTCGCTTTCTTCTTCAAACGCCGGAAGATTCAGGCTCATTACGCCGACTTCTGCACCGCGCGCCGCCTTCATTATTGCCTGCTCAAAAGTCTGACCGATTGCCATTACTTCGCCGGTTGCCTTCATCTGCGTGCCGAGCGTTCGTTTCGCGTAAACAAATTTGTCGAACGGAAATTTCGGCATTTTTACGACGACGTAATCCAGAACGGGCTCGAAACACGCCGCAGTTTTTTTCGTAACGGCATTGGGAATTTCGTCCAGCGTATAACCGATTGCAATCAGCGTTGCAACTTTCGCGATGGGATAACCCGTTGCCTTTGATGCAAGCGCCGATGAACGGGAAACACGCGGATTTACTTCGATGACTGCGTACTCAAAACTGTCCGGCTTGAGCGCAAACTGACAGTTACATCCGCCTTCCATTCCCAGCGAACTGATTATGTTGAGTGCCGCGGAACGGAGCATCTGATATTCCTTGTCGCTGAGCGTAACCGTGGGTGCAATGACGATTGAGTCCCCCGTATGCACTCCCACCGGATCGAAATTTTCCATGGAACAGACGGTAAGGACGTTGCCTGCACTGTCACGCATTACTTCAAATTCCACTTCCTTCCAGCCCGAAATGCATTTTTCCACCAGAATCTGATGAATGGGTGAGCGGTGAAGTCCGTTCTGTGCGATTTCTTCCATTTCCGCGCGGTCGTGTGCAATTCCTCCGCCGGTTCCGCCAAGAGTAAACGCAGGACGGATTATTGCAGGATAACCGATTTCGTTTTCCGCGAATTCGACGGCATCTTTCAGCGTAGTAACGACTTTCGACGGAATGCACGGTTCGCCGATGGAAAGCATGGTATCCTTGAACATCTGTCGGTCTTCCGCCTTGTCGATGGTTTCAGGTTTCGCGCCCAGAAGCTTTACGTTGTGACTCGCCAGAAATCCGCTTTTTGCAAGTTCCATGCTTAAAGTAAGTCCCGTCTGTCCGCCCAGAGTTGAAAGCAGGCTGTCCGGTTTTTCTTTTTCGATTATCCGCTGAATCGTTTCGGGAATGAGCGGTTCGATGTAAATCTGGTCTGCCATGGTGTGGTCTGTCATGAGCGTTGCAGGATTGGAATTCACCAGAACTACTTCAAGTCCCTGTTCCTTCAGCGCCTTGCACGCCTGGCTTCCTGCGTAGTCGAATTCCGCCGCCTGACCGATAATTATGGGCCCTGAACCGATTACCATTACTTTGTGGATTTCTGGATTTAACGGCATTTTTTTCCTCCGGATTTTTTATTTTTCTGCGCACCGGAAGCGTTTTTGGTTTCCCGAATCGTGCCGGCGAAATATTTTATGGAATCGATTCGCTCGAATTCCGCCTTAAAATTCCTGAAAAATTCGCGGTCGTTTATAAGCCGCACAAAATCATCGAACAGAAATCCCGTATCAAGCGGACCGGAACACGCTTCAGGATGAAACTGAACGCTGAACGCAGGAATATTCGTGTAGACGATTCCTTCGCAGGTTCCGTCGTTCGTGTTGACGAAACTGAGTTCCGCGCCATCAGGAAGCGACGAATTTTTTACCGCGTATCCGTGATTCTGGCTCGAAATGTAAACGCGTCCTGACGAAAGGGATTTTACCGGCTGATTTGCTCCGCGATGACCGTACTTTAATTTTACCGTGTCCGCGCCCATTGCAAGTGCAAGCAGCTGATGACCGAGACAAATTCCAAAAACCGGAATTTTCGATTTTACGATTTTTTTAATTTCCCCGATAATCTGAACGTTTTCTTTCGGGTCGCCGGGGCCGTTTGAAAGCATGATTCCGTCCGGATTCAGATCCAGAATTTCCTTTGCCGTCGCCGAAGCAGAAACGACCGTCACGCTGAATCCGCGCTTTAAAAGTTCCCGCCGGATATTTGCCTTTGCACCGAAATCCCACAGGACGACTTTTTTTCCCCTGCCGTTTTTCATTGCCGCCTTTGCATCGTTTTCCTTTGTGCCGTCAGAACGAACCGGAACGAATCTGTATTCCGCCGATTCTTTAAAGACTGCATCCGCGCTTTCTTCGATTTTTGATGCATTGCAGGTTACGCTTTCTACCGCTTTTTTTATTCTGTACGATTTGATTTTTTTAAGGAGTTTCGATTTTTCTTCAGGATTTTTTAAGGCTTTACGGACTGAACGCGCTTCTTCGTCATCGCCCGAAACAATCATTGCATTCATTACGCCGCTTTCACGCAGAACTTTTGTCAGCGCACGGGTGTCCACGTCATACAGCGCAATAATTTTCCGCGACGCCAGAAACGTATCCAGATCGTATTCGCAGCGGAAATTCGACGGAATTTCGCAGAACGACCTGACGATGTATCCGCTTAAATGAACGTCTGCGCTTTCAAAATCCTTTGAAATGATTCCGTAGTTTCCGATCAGCGGAAATGTCTGCGCTACGATTTGCCCGAAGTAGCTGGGGTCGGTGAGCGTTTCAAGATAACCGTTCATGCCCGTAGTGAATACTGCTTCGCCGGTTATGCATCCGGTGGCGCCGAAACTTTTTCCTTCAAAGACCTGTCCGTTAGCGAGGACTAAAAACGCTTTAGTAGATTCTGTCATACTAAAGCGCAACTATACAAATTTTTCCGCCGATTGTACAGACCGCCGAATTTCAGGAATTTCCGCATTGTAAAACTTTAACTTTGCGTTATAATGCACGGAACGTTTTTCCCGAACGAAAAAATCCGCGGAAAGGAGAAAAAATGTTCCGAATAATCGCAAAATTCCGAAGAATCTTGAGCCGCCGTCAGAAAAGCCGCGTAATAATTCTGGCAATGATGATGGTTGCGGGCGCATTTCTGGAAGCGCTGGGAGTAAGTCTGGTACTTCCGCTGGTTTCGGCAATTACGAATCCGAATATAATCGAATCAAACAGATACGTCAGCGAATTCTGTGCGTTTCTGGGAATTCATTCTGCAAAAACTTTTATAATCGCCGTAATTCTTTCGCTGATTTTCGTGTACATCTTTAAAAACCTTTATCTTTTCGTGGAATATTACGCACAGTCGCGGTTCATCTGCAACAATCGTTTTGAAGTTCAGCAGCGTCTGATGAAAGCGTACCTGCATCGTCCCTACGAATATTTTTTGAACGCAGGAAGCGGCGAAATCATGCAGGTAATCGGCGGAGATTCATCGAATACATTTGTACTTTTAAGGGTGCTTCTGGATTTATTTACCGAAGGATTTGTCAGCACGGTTCTGATTATTACGATTATTGCGGCGGATGCTTTCATGGCTTTTTTAATTGCAGGCGTCATGGGCGGAATGATGCTCGTAATCGGAAAAGTTTTAAAACCGGTTCTGCGTCGTGCAGGAAATTCCTTTCGTGAATGCAATGCGAAAACAAACAAATGGCTTTTGCAGGCAATCGGCGGAATAAAGGAAGTGAAAATTGCCCAGCGCGAAGATTATTTTCTGGAGCAGTATTCAAAATACGGTCGTCGCGCAATCAGTGCAGAAAAAAAGAACATGGTTCTGGCGAATGTTCCGCGGCTTTCCATTGAAGCGTTCGGAATCAGTTCCATGCTGGCGGTAATTGCAATCCTTCTCATGCGCGGACGGGAAGTGAGTTCCATGCTTCCGCAACTTTCGGCGTTTGCAATGGCTGCCGTACGTCTCATGCCCAGCGTAAACAGAATGTCGTCGTCGCTGAATTCCATTTCGTATTATGCTCCGTCGCTGGACAAAATGATTGAAAATCTGGACGAAGCAAAAAAATGGGAAAACGCAGGTCAGACGGTTTCAGCCGGAAAAAAACCGGAAAATTCCGCGGAAAAAAAACTGGCTGCAAGGGAAAAAATCTGCCTGGAAAAAATTACGTATTCCTATCCGAATGCGGCGGTCTGCGTTCTTGAAAATGCCGACATGGAAATTCCTGCGGGAAAATCGGTGGGAATAGTGGGAACTTCCGGCTCAGGAAAAACTACTGCCGTGGACATTCTGCTCGGTCTTCTTCCGCCGAAAAAAGGAAACGTTCTTTCTGACGGAAAAAATATCCGCGATGAATATTCCGATTATCTCCGCGGCGTGGGCTACATTCCGCAGATGATTTTTATGCTGGACGATACAATCCGCGCAAACATTGCATTCGGTCTGCCCAAAAACGAAACGGACGAAGAAAAAGTCTGGAATGCACTGGAAGAAGCGCAGCTGAAAGATTTTGTGGAATCCCTGCCCGGCGGACTGGACACCACAATCGGCGAAAGGGGAGTGCGGCTTTCGGGCGGTCAGCGTCAGCGAATCGGAATTGCCCGTGCACTTTATTCTGATCCGTCGCTCCTGATTTTTGACGAAGCAACTTCCGCGCTGGACAACGAAACTGAAGCCGCCATTATGGAATCGATTAACGCGCTCCACGGAAGAAAAACAATGATTATAATTGCCCACAGGCTTACGACCATAAAGGAATGCGATCTGGTTTATCGCGTGGAAAACGGCAAAATAAAACGCGAACGATAAAAAATCGGTACAAAAATGGATTTTGAAACTGCCGGAAAAATAAAATTTCTCGCAAAAAAATACGAAACCGCGGATTTTTTAAAGGACGATCCGTCGCAGTTCATGCACAGATATGAGCGCGTTCGTGATGCGGAAACGGCTGCTTTTATTGCGGCAAACATTGCATTCGGAAAACGCGCGCAGATTCTTTCCCACACGGAACAGATTTTGTCGCAGGCAGGAAAATTTCCGTCGGAATGGGTACAGAATGAAGGGTACAGAAATTTTTTCCACGGAGGAAATCAGTCTTTTTACCGAATGTACAGCCACAACGATTTTCTTTTGTTTTTTGACGCGCTGAAAAAAATTCTCGACCAGACTGACACCATCGGAAATTTCGTGAAAAAAAAACACGCGGAAAGCGGCAACGAATTCCTTCACGAAACAATCTGTACCCTTTTTCCTGAAAATTGCAGGCTGATTCCCCACACAAAAAATTCCGCGGCAAAAAAAGTAAACATGATGCTCCGATGGCTTGTGCGTACCGGTTCGCCCGTGGATCTGGGACTCTGGACGTGGTACGACAAAAAAAATCTCATAATTCCGCTGGACGTTCACGTTTTGCAGGAAGCCGCTGCCATGAAAATTCTGTACCCGTCGGAAAGCGGAAAAATTCCATCTGCCACCATAAAAAACGCTTTGACGCTGACAGAATCCATGCGGGAAATTTTTCCTGACGATCCGTGCAGGGCGGATTTTGCGCTGTTCGGCTGGGGCGTAAACAAAAAAACAGGCGAGGGGTACAGATGAAGAAAAAAATCGCTCTTTTTGCAGCAGCATTTTTTTTTACGAAAATTTTTGCGCTGGGCGGTGCACTTGCCACATCTTCCGGGCCGATTTTTCTGATTCAGACCGAATTTTTTGACATAATTTTTCCTGAAAAATGCCGTGAATCCGCGGAAAAAATTCAGTCCGTCTCTGACGATTATTACAGGGAAATCTGCGGAATTCTGGGTACAGATTGCTATCAGCGGTTTCCGGTAACGCTTACAGACGGCTCCGATTCGCTGAACGGTTATTTCACACAATATCCGTACAACAGTATAGTGCTTTACGACACGATTCCCGACAGAAGTCTTTCTTCGCTGGACGACACGATTTTAGACGTTTTTCGCCACGAACTCACCCACGCGGTAACTTTCAACATGAAAACGCCGCTTTTCAGAAAACTGTCAGTTCTGGGCGACCAGTATTCGTTTTTTTCGCTGAATTTAACGAGTTTCTGGGCGGAGGGCGCAACTGTATCCTTTGAAAGCGCACAAAAAGGTGGCAGATTGAACGATCCGTTTTCCACGCAAAAAGCAAACGCTGCAAAAAACGAAGGCAAAAAAATTTCCTGGCGCGACGTAACGGGTGCACGGGACACTTTTCCCTACGGAAACGATGCGTACATTTTCGGCGGAATGTTCGCGGAATACCTGCAGAAAAAATTCGGCATGGAAAAATACGGCGAATTCTGGTACTGCATGGGCTCAAATTTTTCCCTTGCATTTGCAGAAAGCGCGTTCAAAAAAACTTTCGGCGTAACGCTGAATCAGGAATGGGCTGAATTCTACTCGTCCCTCGATTTAATGGTGACAGAAAGGGGTACAGATTTGCTTTCCGCGGAAAATTCGGCTGTCACTTCCATGGACGTTTTTTGCGATGACGACGGAACAAAAATTGCGTGGTTCGATTCAGTTTCACAGTCGCTGAAAATGATTTCGATTTCGCCTGAAAATCGGAAGGAAAAAAAATTACTTTCTGCAACCGGAATTTCCCGCGTTTCCTTTAACGAAAAGGGTACAGATCTGGCCCTCAGCCGGACGGTGACAAAAAGCAATTACAAAAAAGAAACTGCAATTTTTTCGCTGAAAAAAAAAGGGTACAGATGCGTTAAAAAAAGCGGCACACGGGAAGCATTTTTCAGGAAAAAAGACGGAAACGAAAAATTTTCTTACGCGGAAATTTCTGAAAAAAATTTTTTGAGCAAATCCGATGACGACATTCCGAAATTTTCCGCGGATGAAATAATTTTTTCGCCGGTTTCTTTCAGGGAAAACGTTGCAGCAATTATAAAAAAAGGTCTTTCGTGGAAAATCCGGCTGTATCTGCACGATGGAACGGTGACAGATTTCGATTTTTCAAAAATCATGGGTACAGATTCTCCGCGGAATTTAATTCTGCAAAATTTGCATCACGTTTTTTCGGACGAAAGAAAATCGGTTTTTGCTTTTTCCTGGGCGGAACTTGGAAAAGGCGGCAAAATGTTTTCGCGGGCAGGACTTTTTGTTTACACGGAAAATTCATCGTTCGCGCTGCTGCAAAAGAAAAATATTTCCGGCGGAATAATCGACTGCGATTCGGATTTTTCAGCGGAAAATTTGATTACGGGTACAGATTCTGCAACCTTTTTTGTGGTGACGGACAGATTCGATAAAAATCCGCTTTATAAAATTGAATTTTTTCCTGAAGATTTTGAAACTGTCCCCATCGAACAATCTGTACCCACGAAAGAATTTCCGGCGCAGACAGAAAATTCCCCGGAAAAACAGGAAGAAAAGGGTACAGATAAATTTCGCCCGGCAAAATACGCAAAAAAGGGTACAGTTTCCTTCGACTACGCCACATCAGTTTACAATTTTGACCTGGAAGAAGAGGACTACACGCAAATCGGGCTTTCGTACACCACCGCTGCCCCCTGGACTGATAATTTTTTGACGATTGCCGCTTCTTACGACACTGACATTGAAAAAGCGGAAGCAGGATTTTTGTTTTCGGGAGGAGACGCTGCCACGGAATTTAAATTCGGCGGAACGGGCGTTTTTGGAAAAAGCGGATTTTTGCAGTCGTCGCAAAATTTTTCAGCAGAAAAAACGATTTTCCGCGGATTGTCTTCGTCCTTTTCAGCAGGAATTTCTGAAATTTTGCTATACGGAAAACAGGTGGAACAGGACAAAATCAGGAAAAATTTCGATGACACAAAAGGAATTTCTTTCGACACGCAAATTTTTGCCCTGGAACGCGCAGTGCATAAAACTTCGACAAAAACTTACCATCGTGCAGGATTTGAGCTGAAACCGTTTCTGCTTTTTTCGTACAGGGACAGCGAAATGCGCACAGAAGACCTATACATAAATTTGGGTGCCACACTGAATCTTTACGCTGTACCCGTTGTTCCAGTAATTCTTTCAGCAAATCTGTACCCTTCGCAAAAATATCTTGCTTCATTTTCGGCGGAAGCGATTTTGTTCTGCCACGAAATTCAAAAAGGAATTCCAAAAATTTACGTTTACGCAAACCGGTTCATGCTGGGCGCAAAATATTCGGGAAAAATCGGCTACGAACACGGCGAATTTTTCGACATTTCCCGCACAATTCAAAATTTCACGGGTACAGATTCCGCGGATTATTCAGACAGTCTGACTTTTTCTGCATCTCTGGTGGCGGCAAACAATACCGGCGCGGCGGTGGCTTATGCAACTATAAGCGCAAATTTCATTTACCGGTTCAATCCGGAATTCGGCGAAAAAAAATCCGCGGTTAAACTGAAAGTTAAATTCAATTTGTAATCTGTACCCAAAAAAGGATACAGATTCCGGTAGACACTTTTTTACCAACACAATAGAATGACTTCATGACGGAAATTACAAGCAAACAGCGCAAAATTCTTGAAAAAGCGGCGCACAATCTGGAACCGGTCGTTATTATCGGGCAAAACGGCGTTACTGATTCGGTGGTGAAAATGATTTCGGAAAGTCTGGAAGCCCACGAACTCATCAAGGTGAAATTCAACGAGTACAAGGACGAAAAATCCTGTTATGCTGCGGACATTGCAATGAGGACAGATTCAATTCTGGTGCGGATAATCGGCAACGTGGCGATTTTTTTCAGACAGAACGACGACGAAAAGAAGCAGAAAATCAGCCTGAAGGAAAAAAAATGCAGGACGAAGAACTGAAAAATCTGGCAGAAAAAGCACTGGAAGCGCGAAAATTTGCGTATGCTCCGTATTCGTCATTTTTTGTGGGCGCGGCACTGCTTGCTTCCGACGGAAAAATTTTCACCGGATGCAACGTGGAAAATTCAGCGTTTTCACCGGGCAACTGTGCTGAACGAACGGCAGTTTTCAAAGCGGTAAGCGAAGGGTACAGAAATTTTAAGGCGATTGCCATTGCCGGCGGAAAAAACGAAACTGTAACCGAATTCTGTCCCCCTTGCGGCGTTTGCAGACAGGTTCTCGCGGAATTTTGCAGCGGCGAATTTAAAATCGTTCTGGCAAAATCGTCGGGTGAGTACAGAATTTTTACGCTCGCGGAACTTCTGCCCGAAAGTTTTTCATTATAGAGTTTGCATTTTGAAAAATCCTATTTTATAATGTGAAAATACAAATTTACGGGTACAGATTGGGAGTTTTTTGTGAAAAATTTTGAAATCAAACTGGACAAGGAAAACAGCAAGGTAAAACTTTACCATCAGCTTTATCTGTCATTCGCCCAAGCCATCGGAACAAAGGAAATTCCTGAAGGAACGAAACTTCCGTCAATCCGCGCACTGTCAGAAAAATTCGACATCAGCCGGAACACGGTGACAAAGGCATACAACGAACTCCAGTCCAACGGTTACATTTTTTCGCTGTCAAAAAGCGGCTATTTTGCAAAAAATCCTGCTGAAGACGCTCCCGGTCTGCTTCCCGAAGAAAAATCTGATGAAAATGAAATTCCCACGGTGGATTCTGTGGTAAAAGAAAGGATGAAAGAGATGAACAAAACTGTACCCATTTTGGAAGAAATTGACCAGAATTCCGCGGAAAAAAGCGAAACATACATAATTCAGGATCCGTTTTCCTACGACGAAAAATCCGCAGAAGAAGAAATCGTGCCGAATTCCGTGCAAAAAGCGGAAAAAAGCGAAACTGAACTTTTAATGAATTCCGGAGACCTGGTGAAATCGTCTACGCAAAAAGAATTCATCGGTTCGCCCATTGAAGCCTACGTGGAATCCGCGCAGAACGCAATTCTGGAGCACAAGCATCGGCTGGAAGAAAAATTGACGCCTGACCCCATGGGAGAAGCACCGCTGAGAATTGCAATCGCTTCATTTTTGTATAAATTTCATCATGTGGACGTGAATCCGTCGCAGATTGTAGTGGGCGTAAACAATGCAACGATTCTGTACAAACTCCTTGCGCTGGACGAATTTCAAAAACCGGGAAATTCTGTTCGCGGACTTTTAAAGCTTGCGGAAAAAACGATGGAAACAAAAAGCATTTCGCCGTCAGTTTCTGTGATTTCGCGACAGGGTTCCACTGCGGGAAAAACGTTCGCCATGCAGAATTTCGCCGTAAACCGCATTCCCGTGGAATTTTCAGGAGCGTATTCCGCGGAACTTGAAAAAAATCGTTCAACCGTTGCGTACATTCATTCAAAAGATCTGGAAGACGCTGAAAAAAGGCGCGACATGCTGCAATGGGTACAGAAAGAAGGGTACAGATTCGTCATCGAAAACGACACTTCCACGGAAATCGGCAAAAAAGAATTCATCAGCGCGGAAGAAAAAGACAGATGCATTTACATAATCGATTTTTCCAATCTGATTTCAAAATCCATCAATCTTTCCGTTGCCGTTCTGCCGAAAAAAATCATCGAAAGTTACAAAAATCGCTACGAATGTCTGGGCAGTCCCCTTTCCATGCTTACGCAGATTACGCTCACGGATTTTCTCATCAAGGACAAACTCATCAATTATCTTTCCGACATCGAGCAGCTCTGAAAAATTTCCGATTTGTGGCGCATTCCGATTTCTTCAAGGCTTTCAGTAAAATTTTTCTGAGGATTTTTTTCCATGAATTGGTTGAGTTCGTGCTGGAAACAGTTCATGGAAAAATGCTGAAAAACAAAAACTTTCTGCCATGAATTTTTTCCGCGGTAAAGTTTAAAAAGTTCGTCACGAAAACACGAAAAAATTCCGTTTTTTTTCATTTCAGAATATCCCACGAGCCAGAGCCGGGGATTTTTTCCGTCCGCAGAATTTTCCGCCAGACCGTCATGCAAAAAAAAGCAGAGTTCCGCCATTTTTATCTGGGTTTCGCGAAGAAGCGCCTGAATTTTTGCACCGCCGTTTTTTTCAAGGGTTTTCAGCTGAACGGTTTTCGCCGTATGAACGGGAGTTTTGTTCAGCACGATTACGTTTTTTCTGAAATCCGCGCCAAGTTCCGCATTCCGCCTGAAAATTCCTTCAGCGAGCCGTCCGCTCTGTCCCACAAGATAGCGCAAATTTTTCTGCATCTGTTCTTCTTTTCCCGGATTGTCGCCCACCACGATGTAGCGGATTTCGTCGGATTTTTGCACGCGGTCGTAATCCGAATTGTAAACCACGGAATTCTGCACGGCATACGGTTTTTTTTCATTCTGCGCCAGAGAATTCTGCAGCGGGTACAGAATTCCGCCGAACTGTGACCATTTTTTGCAGAGCGATTTCATTTCGTCGCGAAATTTTTCAAAACATTTCCACTGATTTTCGTTCATTTTTATGACTTTTCCACTTTTTTTGAGAGATTTCCACAGCCGGTGGAAAACTTGTGTATAAACTTGTGAATTTAAAGGGAATTTTCCACAATTTTTTGTTGAAAACCCGATTCATCCGGTGGAAAAACCTGTTGAAAAACTGTCGATTTCCGCGGATTTTTCCACAATTCGTGCACAAAAAAACCGGACGAAAAAATCATCCGGCTGAAAAAATTACTGGATTTTTACCAGTTCAATGTCAAACGCAATGTACGCGCCGCCCGGAATTACACCCGGATAACCCTGGTCGCCGTACGCTAAATCCGACGGAATGACTATCGTTCGTTTTTCGCCGAGTTTCATGTCCTGCACCATAATGTCGTAGCCGGGAATCATCTGCCTGCCGTCCGTAGTAAAATCCAGCGGTCCGCGCCCTGCCGACTGATCGAAAACTTTTCCGTCAACCAAATAACCTTTGTATTCGGTGTAAACGTGCTTTTTTTTGCCGCATTTTGCGCCGCTGCCTTCTTTGGTGATTTTGAAATAAATTCCGTTTTCGTCTTTAGAAAATCCGGGGAAATTTTTTTCCACCTGCGCGATTTTTTCAGCGTTTGCCTTTTCTTTTGCTTCCAGCGCCTTTTTTTTCGCTTCAGATGCAAGAACGTCGAATTGCGCCTGGGTTGCTTTAAAATTTTCCGCTTCCGTGCCCTGACGAATTATTTTTACGGATTTAATTTTGTCGTTCTGCGCGATGGCGTTTACGACTTTCTGGCTTGCATCGTCCATGACTTTGCCGAAAATCGTGTGCTTTCCGTTGAGCCATGGAGTTTCCACGTGGGTGATGAAAAACTGGCTTCCGTTTGTGCCGGGTCCTGCGTTTGCCATGGCAAGAATTCCAGGTCCGGTGAATTTCAGCGAATCAACGATTTCATCCGCGAAACTGTAACCCGGTCCGCCCGTTCCGTTGCCTTTCGGGTCGCCGCCCTGAATCATGAAATCTGCAATTACGCGATGAAATTTCAGTCCGTCGTAAAACGGTTTTCCTTTTGCCGCGTCCAGAGTTCCTTCCGCCAGCCCCACAAAATTCGTGACGGTCAGCGGTGTTTCCTTATAAAAAAGTTCCAGATCGATTTCGCCCTTGTCCGTTTCGATTGCCGCGAAAATTCCTTCTTTTCCTTCAAAAGGTTTCATTGGTTTGCATCCTCCGTAACTGATGATTGCGCCGCACAAAAGAAGCGCAGAAATTATTTTTTTCATTTTTTACTCCCCGTCGGTAATTCCGTCCGCGAACCAGTCGCTGATTGCATCGATTCGTGCCAGAAGCGATTTTTTCATGCGTTTTTCGATTAAATCCACCGCAAGAAAATCCGCCTTTAAATTCATGTAAACGATGACATAATCGTCGCAAATCGTCATGACAAGATTTATGTGAAGGTTTCCCGATTTTACCGCGCGCAAAACTCCGTAATAAACCGGCGTTACGTTCACCAGATTCATGGAAACTTCATTTTCAGTCTGCGAATACGAAACTTTGTACGTTGTTTTTCCCAGCGAATTGTCGTCCAGAATTCCGTACTGAATTACGCCATCCGCCGAACCTGCCGTATTGTCAGGAATTTTCGTCTTTAAATCGGATTCGTCCACGCAGTACGCTTCCCTGTAAAGCACCGTGTTTCTTTTTTCGCTGTTGGAATAATATTCGATGCCCTGCATTTTGCTTACTTCGCGAACCACAACCGACGCTTTTTCCACACCGATTTTTTCCCGCGGAAGAACGTACAGATTTTCTCCCGAAAGTGTCGGCGATTTTTCTGATTCGTCCCATTCCGCGGCAAGTTTTCTGCAAAGTTCGGTTTCAGGAACGATGGAAAGCGGCGATTTTTTTTCCTTGAATCGGTTTAACTGAATGCTTCCGTTCGCCAGAAGTTCAGCCAGATTTTCTTTGCCGATAATTTCTTCCGCAGTGTACGCCGAAGAAAATTCCGCAGCAAAAAAAGCCAGAACCGCACAAAAAAAACCGGAAATTTTTCTTTTCATCGCTCCCCCTTTCCGCGAATTAAAATCAATTCACGAATTTCAGCCGAATCAGCGCACTCCCTTGTAAATTACGCGCACCTGTTTGTACAAACCTTCGCCTTCGCTTTTGGTTTCAACGTCGCCGATGTCGTTCAGCGTCGTATGAATCAGCCGCCGTTCAAAAGGATTCATCGGTTCAAGAAGAATCGACGTTTTTTTCTGCCGAACTTTATCCGCGGTAATGTATGCCAGCCGCACAAGACTTTCTTCCCGACGGATCCGGTAATTTTCCGTGTCCAGAATCACGCGCACGTCTTCCTGACCCAGATGTCCTGCAAAAACATTTACGATGAGCTGCATTGCATCCAGATTTTTTCCTTTCCTGCCGATTAAAATCGATGAAGATTCGCTCGTTAATTTTATGCCGATTTTTTTGTCTTCGCGGAACATGATTTCGGCTTCAGCGGAATAACCCATTTTTGCAATGAGTTCTTTTGTAAAGCCGATGATTTTCGATTCAAATTCGTCCTGGGGAAGCGGATTCGATACAATTTCCGGCGAATTAAACCGCGTCGTTGCATTGGGGACTTTTCCGTCAAATTCCGACGAAACCTGATTCGATTCAACGGTATGCACGCGGATTTTCACGTAGCCGTTTTTAAAAAGCGTTTTTTTCTGCGATTCAAGAATTTCCACGTCGAACTGATCTTTTTCCAGTCCAAGTTCTGCCGCGGCTTTTTCAATCGCTTCCTTTTCGTTTTTGCCTTCGTACTCGTAAGTCATTTATATCACCTCAAAAATAAATTTCGTTTTAACGCGGTTTTTTCTTTCCGCCTTTAAATTTCAGCACGTTTTTGTCCACGGATTTTTCGATTTCCGCGCGTTTTTTGTTCATTACGCGATTTATTACAAGCTGCTGACCGATTTGCAGAATGTTGCTCGTTGCCCAGTAAAGCAAAAGTCCGCTGGGAACGTTGTAAAAC
Organism: uncultured Treponema sp.; assembly: GCA_964483515.1. Lineage (GTDB taxonomy): Bacteria > Spirochaetota > Spirochaetia > Treponematales > Treponemataceae > Treponema_D. The sequence goes on along the minus strand of CAZACA010000004.1, from coordinate 11,995 downwards.
AGGAAGAAAAACATTACCGGCATTCCGTACATCATGAATTTCATCTGTCCCTGATTCGTTGACGCGCCTGCATTTCCGTATTGCGTAATTTTTCCGTTTAAAAGCTGACTCGCCGTATAAACGAACGGAAGAATCCGCAGATTGTTCATGGTAAACGCCGAAATAAACGGAATGTTCCTGTTCCACGAAAAAATGCTGTCGCCGGAAGAAAGGTCGTCGATCCATCCTTTTACGAAACTTGCTCCGCGGAATTCAAAATAATTGTTGAAAACGTTGTAAAGCGCAAACAGAATGAACATCTGCACGATCATGGGAAGGCAGCCGGACATGGGATTGTAGCCGACTTCCTTGTAAAGTTTCTGCATTTCCACGCCGAGTTTCTGCTGATCGTCCTTGTATTTTTCCTGAAGCGCTTTCATCCGCGGCTGAAGTTTCTGCATTTTCAGCGAACCCACCGCAGAATTTTTGTTCATGGGAAAAAGAATGATTTTTAAAATAACCGTTAAAATTATTATGGAAACGCCCCAGTTGTGCACGAGAAGATTTATTTTTTCAAGGCACCATTTTAAAATCACTTCAATCCACGAAAGAAATCCGCTTGTCCTTAACGCTTCGTTGAATTTCGTATTGGAAAGATTCCATGCGTTTTTCGTCTGGTCGTTGTATTTTATGAGTTCCCGTTCCTGCCGCGGACCAACGTAAACAAAATAAGTGTCGTTCGCGCTTCCGCCGGAAATTTCTTTTCGCGAAAGAAGAACCTGTGCATTTTCCTCTGCGCCGTTTTTTGACGAAACCTTTACTTTTTCAGAAATGACTGACGAATCCGCGGGCTTCAAAAGCATGGTAAAATATTTTCCGCCGATTCCTGCCCAGTCCACGGAAGAAAAATCGTAATATTTTTCAGAAACGCCCTTACGGAATTTTTTTCCGCCGTTCAGCGCAAGGAATTCCCGCACTTCATAACGATTTTTTTTGTCGAATTTCGGTCCGATTTGCGGAGAAGTTCTGATGGTGTAGGAATTTCCGCCCAGACTGATTTTTGTTCCTTCCGCGGAAAAAATTGAAACGTCGAGTTTAAAAACGTATTCGTCCGGTGAAAAAGTGTACCTTTTTCCCAGAGTGAACCGGTTTGTGCTTCCGTCTTCGCCTTTAATTTCGTAGTCGCGGTAAAAAAGAATTGTGCTGTCGTCTTTTACTGAAACTTTAAAAATATCGTTCAGAATGGAATTTTCCGCGCCGCCCAAAGAAATCGCCAGCGCACGATTTTCCGAATCCGAATTTAAAACCATTTCCACGCCGGAATTCGTGCTTTTGTCGTTGTGCTCCAGAAGTCTGTAACTTACGATGTCGCCGCCTCTGTTCGTGAAAATTACTTCGACTTTGTTCGTTTTAACCGAAAAATTCTGCTCCGGAATTTCTTCCGCCGAATTTTCTTCCGTCAGAAAATCCGCGGAAATCATTTCACGTTCAGCCGCTGCTTTCTGCGCTTTTTCTTCTTCCTGCGCCTGAATTTCTGCCGCCTGAAGTTCCGCCTTTGCCTGCTGTTTGGGAAGAATAAAATTCGTCTGCACGAAAAGCGACACAATCAGAACAAGCGTGGAAAGGACGATTGCCAAAATAGTATTTTTGTCCATAAAAAATTCCTTTTCGCCGCATTACGGAACAGGATCGAAACCGCCTTTTGAAAAAGGATTGCACCGAATTATTCTTTTTGCGGCAAGAAAAAAGCCCTTTAAAGGCCCGTATTTTTTGATTGCTTCCAACGCATACGCGGAACAACTTGGCGTGAACCGGCAGCACGAAGGAAAAAACGGGGAAATACAAATCTGATAAAAACGAATTAAAGCAACGAAAAATTTCGTGAAAAAATTTTTTATTCCTTCAGCAAGCCAGCTTTTCTGCATAATGTCTTAAATTGACCGCACCGCGAAAGGAACGAATCATTTCCGGAATAAACTAAAAAAAGAATGTCGAATCCGGTGTTCAGGTGCGCTTTAAAAAAACGATATGTTTCACGGCTGTAACGCTTCGATTTATTTCGTTCAACTGCGTTTCCGTAGCCGCGGGGAAGCGGAAATCCTATGCGGTTAAAGTTTTTTTCGTTTTCAAGATAAAAAAGCTTCGCGCCCGGAATTCCGACTTTTTTGCCCTCTTTAAAAAGTTTCTGGATGTCGGCGGAGCGCTTTATGTGTTCGCATTTTTTGAAACGCCCCGTTTTTTGCAAATCCGTATCCATCCCCCGATTTTAAAATCAGTAAGGTTTCTTTTCGTCTGAAACGGTAAGTTTGTATCGTCCTTTTGCCCGTCGTCGCGAAAGAACCATCCTTCCGCCTTTTGTCGCCATTCTCGCCCTGAATCCGAATTTTCTATTGCGTTTTACTTTGCTCGGCTGATATGTTCGTAACATATTGATACTCCTATATAAAAAAATTGTCTGCAGTTTTTAGTGGGGCGATAGTATCATTATTTTTCGGCGTTGGTCAACATACTTTTTTTTAAATCATCGAAAAGCACCTGCAGTTCCGGCGGAATTTCTTTCGTGCGTTTTTTTTCTTCCGGGGATGATTCTGATTTTTTCTGCGGATTTTTAAAATTTTCGCGGAGAAATTTTTCTTCATTTTCCATGCGCTGAACGAATTTTTCAGACGGATTTTTTTCCGCGGAATTTTTTTCGTCCTCCTGATTCAGCCTGAAAAAAATATTTTTTATCTTTACCTGCGGAAATTTCATTTTTAATCCGGTCAGAATGAATTTTTTATGCAGCCGAATCAGTTCCATCCAGCCCTGATGATCGACTTCCACAATCAGATTTCCGTTCTGCAAATCCACCACGCGGCTGTGTTCCGCCATGTTCCGCCCTTCAAATTCATTTCCCGAAACGGATTTTATCCTGCACAGAACGTTTTTCCATTCGCCGTAAATTCCCAGCGATTTTTCAGTAAGTTCCGCGTCCAGATTGCAGAGCGTTCCGTAGAGAATCTGACCAAACGGAATTATTTCGCCGTTCATTTCGATTCCTCCAGTGCGCCGTTTTTTACCGAATAAATCCGCGTAGTCTGCCGCCGGTAATTTTCGTAGGGTTCGCCTGGCAGAAAAGTACAGAAAAGCTGATCGTATTCAGGCAGAAGCGAATTGAATTTTACGCGCTTTTCAACGTCCAGTTCCAGAAGCACGTCGTCCATTAAAAGAACCGGCTTCCGTCCGACGGTCTGACTGTAAAAAACTGACTGAGAAGTACGCAGAACCAGTGCAAGCAGCCTTCGCTGACCGGTTGAAGAAGTCGGCACGAACTGAATTCCGCCGCGTTCAAAAATTATCCTGTCGCGATGTGGTCCTGAAAGCGTTGTTCCCATCGTTTCGTCCTGCGCGCGATTTTTTGCAAGAAATTCCACGATTTCTTCATGCAGCGGAAATTTTCCGTTTTCTTTCCACGAAGGAACGTAACGAATTTTTACGCCGTCGATTCCGGAAATTTTTTCGTACATTCTGCCAAAAATCTGATTGAAGCCGAAAATTCCGTCCTTTCGTTTTTTCTGAATTTCAAGTCCTTCCTTTGCCAGCTGAAAATCGTAAGAATCCAGAAGTTCGTAATGTTTTTCTTTCAGGCACAAATTCCGATTTTTTAAAATCCGCTTGTACCGCCGCATGACGTCAATGTAAAAAACGTCGTACATCGTAAGCGACTGGTCGATAAAAAATCGTCTCCGTTCAGGCGAACCGGTTACAAATTCCATGTCTTCGTGACCATAAAGGACGCAGGGCATATCGTTCACAAGTTCTTTCCGGTCTTTTATGAAAATTCCGTCGCGCTCGATTTTTTTCGATTTTTCCCTGACCGTTATGGAAGTCGTGTGGGTGGATTCGTTTTCTCCGCGGAAAATCGTACGCACTCCCATTTCGGTTTCGCCATTTTTAATCATTTCCTGTTCGTTGTGCGTCCTGAACGATGAAGCATACGCAGAATAATAAAGGCTTTCCAGAACGTTGCTTTTTCCCTGACCGTTTGTTCCCACAAGAAAAATTTCCCTGGACGACAAATCTGCGGTTTCGTTTCGGAGATTCCTGAAATTAAACGGCGTAACCGACAAAAAAGGCATTGGAATTATTCGTGCTGCATGGGCATCATGATGTGAAAATAATCTTCCGCGGGTTCCGGTCGGAGGGTAACGGCTTTCATTTCTTCGGTGAATTCAAAAACTACCCGTTCCGTGCTGATTCCGCGCAAAGGTTCTTCCACATGACGGAAATAAAATGCAAGGGAATAAGCGTTTCCGGAATACTGGCAGGGAATTTCTTCGTCCGCGCTTCCGATTTCAGATTGCGATGAAGTGATTTTTAAAATTCCGTCGGAAACATTTAAATAAATCCGTCCAGATTTTTTGTCCGCCATAAGGGAAATTCTCCGCAATGCATCCATCAGTTCGCTTCGTGAAACGTTGAAACTGTTCGACTGCGACTGAGGAATTACGCGTTCGTACGTGGGAAACTGTCCGTCAATTAAAACCGCGCCGAATTTGTAGTTCGCAAATTTAAAGAAAATCATTTTGTCCACGATGGCAATAAAAATATTTCCTTCTTCGGGAGCGTGCTTTAAAATTATGTTCAGAATTTTCGGATGAACGATTGCAGGCGGAAAATCGCTTACTCCGGCAAGAATCGGCTTTGATGCAAAACTTAAACGTCGTCCGTCCGTGGCAACCATGTTGAAATTGTCGCCTTTCTTTTCAAAAAGTACGCCGTTCATAAAATAACGGTTTTCGTCTTCGCTTACGGCAAAGGAAGTCTGTGCAATCATTTTTTTTATGTCCTTGGACGAAACTTCAAAATACGGCACGTTTTCCGCGGGGGCGAATTCCGGAAATTTTTCCTGGGATTTGCTTTTCATCTGGAAATTTATTTTTTTGTCCACGGGTTTTATTACGACGTTGATGGACTGTTCTTCGTTTTCCTTTACTTCCTGAAGAAATTCGATTTCACCCGACGGAAGCGAATTCAGGATTCCCATGAATTTGTCGCAGTAAATCGTCGTGTTTCCTTCTTCAAAAACCTGCACGGGAATCTGCGTCTCGAAATTTACCTTGATGTCGGTTGCCTTTATGGTCAGACGGTTGTCGGATGCAATAATCAGAATGTTTGAAAGAATGGAACCGATGTTTTTTGTTGCAATTATTTCCTGCGCAATGGAAATTTCTTTCAGCATCGTGTCTTTGTCGAATGTGAATTTCATCAGAATCTCCCGAATTTTAATTTTGTATAAATATTCGTTTTTTTTGCATAAAAGAATTTTTATACACTTTTTATATTAAATTTATAAAAATATAAATTTAGTAGCAGCAGTAATAGCGGCTGTGGATTTCCTGAAAAGTCGCGCAATTTCTTTTAATGCAACGATTTAAGCTGTGGAAAAGTCGCTGAAATTTTTCCACATTTTTTCCACAAATCCACAATTTGAAAAATCCGCCTGATTTTTCCACAGGATTGTAACACATTCACCGCAGATTTTCCACAGGACGAATTTATCCGCGACGCCCTTCCTTTATTTCGCGCACCAGAAGTTCCACGGTAGAATTCAGCGATTCATCCGTTTTCAGCTGATTTGCCACCGTATTGTAACTGTGCATGATCGTCGAGTGATCTTTTCCGCCGAATTCCGATGCAATTTCCGAAAAGGAACATTCCGTAAGAATTCGCGCCAGATAAATTGCAATGTGACGGGACGACGAAATTTTTTTGTTCCGCTTGACGCCTTTTATGTCGCTTAACGAAATGTTGTAATGATTCGCCACGACTTTCTGAATTGAATCGATGGAAACCGAATTTTCCGCGACGTTTGAAATGTTGTCGCTTAAAAGTTTTTTTGCAATTTCGATGTTCAGCGGTTTTTGCAGAAGTTCCGCGTATGCAGTCATTTTTTTCAGTCCGCCTTCGAGTTCACGCACGTTTGACTGAATGTTTTTTGCAATGAAATCAACGACATCCATGGGCACGGAAATTTTTTCGCTTTCGAGTTTTTTTAAAAGAATTGCGCGACGGACTTCGTAACTCGGCGGCTGTAAATCGACGGTCTGTCCGCTGGCGAATCTGGATTTCAGACGTTCTTCGATTCCGTTCAGTTCAGAAAGGGGACGGTCGCAGGTTAAAACGATTTGCGCGTGCCGGTTATTTAAATCGTCAAACGTATAGAAAATTTCTTCCTGCGTGGAAATTTTATTCTGCAAAAAGTGAATGTCATCCAGAAGAAGGACGTCCAGCTGACGGTATTTTTTTTTGAATTTTTCTACGCTGCCTTCCCGGAGAGAAAGGGTAAATTCGTTCAAAAAATTTTCCGTGCTGATGTAGCAGATTTTTATGTTTTCCTTTCCTTCAGGCGGATTGTTGTAAATGAAATTTCCGATGGACTGCATCAGGTGAGTTTTTCCCAGACCGACGCCGCCGTAAAGCAGAAGCGGATTGTATGCTTTTCCCGGATTTTTTGCCGCTGCAATGGAAACGCTGTACGCAAATTCGCTGTTTTCGCCCTTTACGAAATTTTCAAAGGTAAAATCTCTGTTTAACTGCGGATGGATTTTTTTTTCAGGCCGAATTTGGGGTACAGATTCAAAGGGTACAGAATTCGCGGAAAAATTTTCGGGTACAGATGAATTTTCGTTCTGAAAAAATTCAGTTTTTTCCGCGGAATTTTCGGTTTTTATGGTAACAGAATTTTCTTCAGAAATTTGGGGTGCAGATTTTTCCGAGGGTACAGAATTTCGTTTTTTTACTACATAGCCGATTTTTATCGTTCTTCCGCAGAGTTCTTCGATTTTGGATTCGATGGCGGAAATGTATCCTTTGTTGACCATGCTTATCCACATGAAATCCGACGGAACTGAAACGGTAATTTCGTCCAGAGTGTCTTCCAGATATTCCATGTTGAACCAGAGTTTGAATTCTGATTCCTGTCCTTTAGATTTGTATTCTTCGTGGATTCTTTCCAGTGCTTCGTTCCAAAAGGCGAGATAATTCTGTTCGCTCATGGTGCGGATTATACAGTTTCTTTACTTTTTTTTTCAATACGGATATAATCCGTTTTCAATTTTGTTTCCATTATATTTATATTTCATTCGGAGTTTCTGATGTCTGACGAAAACAATCGGTACGGTGCCGAAAGCATCCAGGTTTTAAAGGGTCTAGAAGCGGTTCGTAAAAGACCCGGAATGTACATAGGTTCTACGGGACCGAACGGGCTTCATCATCTTGTTTACGAAGTCGTTGATAACAGCATTGACGAAGCGATGGCGGGCTACTGCAAAAGGATAACCGTTGCGCTGGAAAAAGACGATATTTGCCGCGTAGAAGATGACGGCCGCGGAATTCCGGTTGACATTCATCCCACGGAACATATTTCTGCGCTGGAACTTGTTCTGACCCGTCTTCATGCAGGCGGAAAATTCGACAAATCGAATTATAAAGTTTCGGGCGGATTGCACGGCGTCGGAGTTTCCTGCGTGAATGCACTTTCTTCGTGGATGGAAGCATTCGTAAACGTAAACGGAAAACGTTATCATCAGAAATACGCGGAAGGAATTCCCAAAAGCAAAGTGGAATGCGTCGGCGATACAAATCTCCACGGAACTACAATCAGATGGAAAGCCGATTCCACGATTTTTACCGAAACCACGACATACAATTTTGACGTGCTTTCTTCCCGATTGCGCGAACTTGCATTTTTAAATCCCGGAATCACGATAATTTTCCGCGACGAACGCCTTGAAAATCCGAAGGAAGTTGAATTCCGGTTTGAAGGCGGAATAAAGCACTACGCGAGTTATCTGAACGAAGGCAAAAAAGTCGTACCGGAAGAACCGATTTTCATCAGCGGCGAAGAAAATGACGTGATGATGGAAGTTGCGCTTCAATATAACGACGGTTATGCGGAAAATATTTTTTCATACGTAAACGATATAAATACGCGGGAAGGCGGAACTCATCTGGACGGATTCAAGACGGCGCTCACGGTCGTTCTGAATAAATTCCTTGAAAAAAACGAAAAACTGCTGAAAAAACTCGACAAGGATGAACGGCTCACCGGCGACGATGTCCGTTCGGGTTTGACGGCAGTGCTTTCGGTAAAAGTTCCGGAACCGCAGTTTGAAGGACAGACAAAAACAAAATTAGGAAATTCAGAAGTCCGCGGATATGTTGATTCCCTGGTAAAGGAAAAATTGACGCTTTTCTGTGAACAGAATCCGCAGATTACTTCCATGATTCTTGAAAAAGCGGTGGGCGAGGCAGCGGCACGAATTGCAGCACGAAAAGCAAAGGACAGTGCGCGGCGAAAAAATAACATCGACAGTTTCGGACTTCCGGGAAAATTGAGCGACTGTTCGTCAAAAAATGCTGCGGAATGCGAAGTGTACATTGTGGAAGGAGATTCTGCGGGCGGTTCGGCGAAAAAAGGACGTGATGCAAAAACTCAGGCGATTCTTCCGCTCTGGGGAAAAATGCTCAACGTCGAAAAAGTTCGCTCGGACAAAGTAATCGGAAACGAAAAACTTCAGCCCATAATTGCATCGCTGGGAGCAGGATTCGGCAAGGATTTCAACATCGAAAAAATCCGCTACCACAAAATTATAATCATGGCGGATGCTGATGTGGACGGAAGCCATATCCGTACGCTGCTTTTGACGTTTTTCTTCCGGTACATGCCGGAACTCATCGAAAAAGGATACGTTTATCTTGCCATGCCGCCGCTTTTTAAAATCGAACTCGGCAAACAGAAAATCTACGTTTATTCCGACGAAGAACGCGACGCAGAACTGGAAAAACTGGGTGACAGACGCGAAAAGGCGGACGTTCAGCGTTACAAAGGTTTGGGCGAAATGGACGGAAATCAGCTCTGGGACACGACGATGAATCCTGAAACCAGGCGGATGAAAGTCGTAACGATTCCCGATGCAGTTGCTGCCGACAGAATTTTCAGCGTGTGCATGGGCGAAGAAGTTGAACCGCGCAGAAAATTTATCGAAGAAAATGCAGTTTACGCAAATCTTGACGTTTAGGAATGAAAAATGGAAAGCACCGAAAATTCTACGAATAAAAATTTAATAAAAATTCCCATCGAAACCGAAGTAAAGCAGGCTTTTATCGATTACTCCATGTCGGTCATTGTGAGCCGCGCGCTTCCAGATTCCCGTGACGGATTAAAACCGGTTCACCGACGAATTATCTACGCCATGGAAGAAAATCATCTTTCCGCCGGTGGAAAAACAAAAAAATGCGCAACGATTGTAGGCGACGTTCTGGGAAAATATCATCCGCATGGAGACGCTTCTGTTTATGACGCTTTAGTTCGCCTTGGACAGGATTTCAGCCAGCGATACATCGTAGTTCATCCGGGCGGAAATTTTGGTACGATTGCAGGAGATCCGCCGGCAGCATATCGTTACACCGAAGCGAAAATGACAAAAATCGCCGAAGAAATGGTGGAAGACATAAACAAAGAAACGGTTGACATGATTCCGAATTACGACGACACGCGAAAGGAACCGACCGTTCTTCCGTCGAAATTTCCGTTTCTTCTGTGCAACGGTTCCATGGGAATTGCTGTGGGAATGGCTACGAACATGCCGCCCCATAATCTGCGCGAAGTTGCTTCAGCGATTTCAGCGTACATCGATGACGAAAATATTTCCGTGGACGGACTGACTGAACACATAAAGGGACCGGATTTTCCTACGGGCGGAATAATTTTCGGCAGGCAGGGAATAATCGACGCATACAAAACGGGCAGGGGAAAAATTCTGGTTCGCGGACGATTCAACATCGAAGTGAGCAAAACCGGACTGGAATCCATCGTTTTTACCGAAGTTCCCTACGGAATTAACACGCGGACTCTTTGCGAAAAAATCGGCGAACTGGCACGGGACAAGGCAATCGACGGAATCAGCGCAATCAACGACGAATCATCCGACCGGAGCGGAATGCGGATTGTAATTCATCTGAAGCGTGGTGCAATGACAAAAGTTGTTATAAATCAACTGTTTGCAAAAACAGCGCTGCAGTCAAGTTTCGGCGTAATAAACCTGGCGCTTGTAAAAGGTCGTCCGCAGATTCTGAATTTAAAGCAGCTCATAAAATGTTTCGTGGATCATCGTGACGAAGTGATTACCCGGCGCGTTACTTTCGATTTGAACAAGGCACTGGCACGTGAACACATTCTGGATGCGCTTATAATTGCCGTGGATGCCATCGATGAAGTAATAAAATTGATCCGTTCGAGCCGTGACGAAACCGAAGCAAAAGCAAAACTCATGCAGCGTTTTTCGTTCGATGAAATTCAGGCGGATGCAATCGTGGAAATGCGTCTTGGCCGGCTGACGAATCTGCGCATTGACGAACTGCGGAAAGAAATCGCGGAAGTAAAATCGTTCATTGCCTATTGCCGCGACCTTCTTGCTCATCACGAAAAAATTCTCGCGATTATAAAAGAAGAAACGAATTCTCTCGCGGAAAAATATGGCGACGACCGGAAAACTGACATTGTTGCAGGCGAAGTGGAATCCATTAACGTGGAAGACATGATAAAAGAAGAAGACATGGTAATTCTCGTTTCAAAACTGGGTTACATTAAGCGAGTTGCCGTCAGTCAGTATAAAAGCCAGGGAAGGGGGGGCAAAGGAACTATTTCCGCAAAACTTGTGGAAGAAGATTACATCAACCAGATGTTTGTTGCGTCCACTCACGATTATCTCATGTTCATTACTACCGAAGGAAAGGCGTACTGGATAAAAGTGCACGAAATTCCTGAAGCGTCAAAAATCAGCCGCGGTTCGCACATAAAAAGCCTTCTTGCAGTCAGCGCAAACGAAGACATTACCACAATCGTCAGCCTGAAAGAATTTTCCGAAAACGAATATCTTTTCATGGCAACGGCAAACGGCGTCGTAAAAAAGACTCCTACCAACGAATTCCGCAACGCAAAATCACGTGGAATGCAGGCTGTCCGGCTTGACGAAGGAGACACTCTTGTCAGTGCAATTCTTTCTTCCGGAAAAGATGAACTTCTTCTGGTCAGCAGGAGGGGTCAGGCACTTCGCATAAATGAAGAAGAAGTTCGTCCGATGGGCAGGGCGAGCAGGGGAGTTGCCGGACTGAAACTTTCGCAGGGTGATGAACTTTGTTCCGCCATCAGAATTTATCTGGAAGCCGATTCAAAAATTCTTGTAGTTACCGAAAAGGGAATCGGAAAACGCGTGGCTGCAGAAGACTTTAATTCTCACGGACGCGGAACCGGCGGACAAAAAATCTTCGGAAATGTGGACGACAAAGGCGAAATTATCGGCGCACTTTCAGTCAGGGACAGTGACAGCATTGTTTGCATTACCAGCCAGGGAACTTCGGTTCGCGTAGAAGTAAATACCATCAACGTTCAGGGACGTGCAGCAAGCGGCGTAAAAGTTGTTTCCGTTACCGATCCCGATTACGTTGTGGGCGTGGACAGAATTGCAAACGAAGAAGAAAAAAAATAATTTGTTTTATTCGTGAATGAAGCCGGTTTCCTTTGGAATGCCGGTTTTTTTTGCTTTTATAAAGTAAACCAAATTTAAATATAGTATATTTTTTTTGTGGACTGGTTTCACGTGGAACTATTTTTCCCCAAGTTTTCCACAGGCAAAACAAAATCCAAATTTCAAAAAGAAATGGTGTAATTCTTTGTATTATAAGAATTTATAAAAAAAAATTTAAATTTTTCAGCAAATTTGATGAGTTTTTCCTCAGGTTTTCCACAATTTGTGGATAGTTGCTGAAAATATTTTTCAGGAATTTTTAATTTGTTTCACATGAAACTTTTTTTTTGCACAAGATTTTTTTATAATCTGAATATTTTATTTTTTCAGAATAAAGTTGAATTTTTTTATCACTAAAAATAATTTTTTTTGTATTTATTTCATAAAAAAAATACTTTCGCTTTCACTTTATTATCAAAATAAATTTTAAGATTTTTTTTTGCTGA
>CAZACA010000003.1:0-30871 GCA_964483515.1 uncultured Treponema sp. | reverse complement strand
GATGATTCCCCCCGATATAGTTCATAAAAACTTTTATTTTTGCCGAAAAGGATATATATTAGTACAAGAAATTTCTTAGCGAATTGTCATCTAAGATATGGAGGAATGATGATTAGAAGTAAAGACGTTTGGGTCGCTCTTTTTGCAGCCGTGTCGTTTCTGCTGATTTCATGCGGTTCTACGCCGACGGCAGACGATACTTTAACGCAGGAGCTTGTAGACGGAACAATCGAAGGGGAAAGCGGAACTTCAACTTCCGATGAAGAAACTTCGCTTTGGTCAAAAATCGAATCTTCTCGCCAGGCAGCAATCGACGCAGGAGCAAAGGACGCAAATCCGAAAGCATTCCAGGCCGCGGAAGACGAATACAATTCGCTGAAAAATTCCAATGCGAGCGAAGAAGAAAATCAGCAGAAATTAAAGGATTTGAACAAACGCTATCAGGCGCTGCAATCTTACGCGGAAGCCGTGGCAAAAAAAGCGGAAATCGACGAAAATTCCTTTGCAAAGTACAATCAGTCCGCGTACAACGAAGGAAATTCGCTGCTGAAGGAACTGGATTCTTCCACGGATTACGGCGACGCATGGAATCAGAAAGCATTTTCCGCAAACGACAAATTCGGTTCGGTTCTGACGGCTGCCTACAAATCCCTGGCGCAAACTGAACGCACCGAAGCATTCAAGGCAAAACGCGACGCTGACGGCATAAAATGTTCCGTTTCGCGCAAAACCGAATACGACAAATACGTCAACAATTTCAAAAGCGGCGACCAGAATTACGTAACGGGCAATCCGAAAGGCGCGCTGGAAAATTACACGAAGGCAAAAGAAGGATTTTCCGCACTGTATTCCGAAGTTTCCGAAGCACGAAGCAAGGCGCAGAAAGCCATCGATGAAGCAAAAAAACGCGTTTCCGAAAGCGAATCCACGGCGCAATGGGCTGACCAGACCAAACCGCTTGGTGACGAAAACGTAGACGGAATCGAAAGCGACGACGCAAAACTTCTGGAAGACGACGACTTCTCGCAAAAAACGGAAGTTCAGATTGAAGAAAAATTACCGGAGGTCGAATAATGAAAAAAATCATTGCCTGTACACTTTCAGCGGTTTTGGGAATTTTCGCATTTGCCGCCAGTTACACAAACAACACGTACCAGAAATTGGCAAAAGAATACACGCAGAAAGCCGAACGCGCACTGGACGCAGGTGAATACGCACTCGCCGAAGATTACGCCGCAAAAGCAAAGGAAAACGCCGAATTATCCGACGCATACATCCGCAGCATGATGTCAAAGGAAAGCGCAGAACGCGACATGAATCTGGCAAAAAATAAATTTGCATACGCGGAAAGCATTAACGGCAAGGAAAATTTCCCCATCGCATACGAATCGGCAAAATCTTCGCTGGAAAAAGCGCAGGAAGCATTCGACAGGGAAGACTACGAAAACGCTTCAGCCTACGCACGGCAGGTTCTGGACACGCTTTCTGAAATTTACGAAGTGACTCCGCTGCCCAAATATTACGTTGTTCGTCCGTGGGAAAGCGACCGCGACTGTTTCTGGAACATTTCCGGCAGACCGTACGTTTATAACAATCCGTGGCTGTGGGAAAATCTTTACGACGCAAACAAAAATCAGCTTCCGAATCCGAACAATCCGAATCTGATTCTGCCCGGAACGAAACTGGAAATTCCGTCGTTAAGCGGTGAAGTGCGCGAAGGAACGTACAGCCCCGAAAAAACTTACGAGCCGTACAAAAAGCGCTGAAAAAATTTAAAAAAACAAAAGCCGGTGCAATTTTCTGTACCGGTTTTTTTTTGCCGGATTCGCCGTATTTCCGCGGAATTTGCTGATTCAGTCCGGAAAAAATTTCCGCGCCAGAAAAAGCGACGTTGCACTTGCCATGAGCGCATGAAAATATTCGCCGCTGCCCATTTTTTTTATCACTTCTTTCTGCGGAATTTCCATGTAATTTAAAAATTCGTCCTTGTCCAGATTCTGCGTGCCCGAAAATTTCAGCCCTTCCGCTAAAAAAACGTGAACTTTGTTTGAAAAAAGCGCCGGATTCGGATTCATTTCGCCCAGTTTCGTCAAAACCGATGCAACCGCGCCCGTTTCTTCCCTGAGTTCGCGTTCGGCAGCAGTCTGCGGCAGTTCGCCTTCATCGATTACTCCGCCCGGATATTCAATGCTGATTTTTTTTTCGCCGTGCCGCCATTGCCTTACCATCAGAAAATTTTCGCCTGCCGACGGAATCACGATTACCCAGTCCTTCGCTTCATTGACGATGTAATTTCCTTCAAATCCGCCCGCATTCCGGCTTTTCCGCTCGGTAACGGTAAAAACAGGCGTTTTCAAAAGTTCCGTCCGCGAAATTTCGTGCCAAATCAAATCTTCGTCTTTCATGAAAACCATTTTAATCCATTGCGCTGATTTTGCAACGCGAAAAAATTTTTGCTTTTTGCCGTCAACTAAATTATACTTTTACTGTCAAACGGAAAATAATTCGATTTTTTACAAATTTTTTTGATTTTTGCGCAAAATTTCGACGAATCCGCTGACAACGGAGGATTTTATGGCAGTAATTGCGATTTCGCGGGAAGTGGCTGCATTGGGCGACGAACTGGCGGCAACCGTTGCAAAGGAACTGGGCTATACTTTTTTTACACGAAAACAAATCGAAGCGCGGATTGTGGAACTGGGTTTTCCAAAAGAAAAACTGGAAAAATTCGACGAACGGAAACCCGGATTTTTTGCAAGTTTATCCAAAGGCAGGGACGAATATTTAAATTATTTGCAGTACGCGGTTCTGGAAGCGGCGGGCAAGGGAAACTGCGTTTTAATCGGTCGCGGCGCATTCGTCATTCTGGAAGAAATTCCGAATTTAATTTCAATCCGATTTGTGGCAAAGGAATCGGTGCGGCTTCAGCGGCTTCAGGCTGAATTCAACTGGACTGAAAAGCAGGCAAAGCAGCGAATCGACGAAAGTGCAGCAAACCGACGCGGATTCCACAAAAGTTTTTTTAACGTAAACAACGAAGACGCAAGCCATTATATGCTCACAATCAACACGGGAATTCTGGACGAACGGGAAATCGTGCAGCAAATCGAAAATCTGGCAAAAGGAATTCCGCAGAAAAAAGAAGAAGAAGGCAGAATCCGGCTGGAAAATCTGCTTAAGGCGCAGGATTTGACGAACAAACTTTTATTCGAGTACAAACTGAACATAAATTTTTTGCGTTCAGTAATCGATGAACGGGGCGAAAACATTACGCTTCAGGGCGTGGCGGATTCTCAGGCGGTGGTAGACAGGGCGGTTTCCCTTGCATCAAAAATCGTACCGAGCTGCACCATAAAATCGGCGGTAAGCATCGTGCAGGATTTTAAAACGTATCAGTAATCTGCGGATTTTAAAAAAATAAAGGCGGAAAAGAAGCGTTTTTTGCTTCCCTTCCGCTTTTTTTTATTCAACCGTAACGGATTTCGCCAGATTTCGCGGCCGGTCGGGGTCATTTCCGCGGAGAACCGAACAGTAATACGCAAAAAGTTGCGACGGAATAATCGAAATCATCGGCTCGAAAAATTCGTCGGTCTGGGGAATGCGGATAATTTCGTCTGCGCTGGACTCGAATGCATCGCCTGAATCCTGCGTAACCACAAGCGTCGAAGCACCGCGGCTTTTTACTTCCACGATGTTGCCGGCAATTTTTTCGTAAAGCGTCGGATTCGTTGCAGTTGCCACCACAAGCGTATTTCTGTCGATTAACGCAATCGGTCCGTGCTTCAGTTCGCCTGCGGAAAACGCTTCGCTGTGCATGTAACTGATTTCCTTTAATTTGAGCGCGCATTCCAGACTCGTCGCGTTGTCAAACTGCCGTCCGATGAAAAAAACTTTTTCCTTGTTGAAATTTTTCGACACGAACCGCTGAATGGCACTTTTGTCCTTGAGAACTTCTTCCGCTTTTTCAGGAATCCGATTCAGTTCCGCGAGCAACCGCTGAAATTCTTCAGTCTGAATTTCGCCACGGACGAACGCAAGTTTCAGCGCAATCAGACAGAGGCACATGAGCTGCGTAGTGTATGCCTTTGTTGAAGCCACCGCAATTTCAGGTCCCGCCCAGGTGTACATTACGTCATCGGCTTCGCGGCTGATTGTGGAACCGACGCAATTCGTAATCGCCAGAACGTGCGCACCTTTTTCCTTTGCCAGACGCAATGCAGCAAGAGTATCGGCAGTTTCCCCCGACTGACTGATGACGATAAAAATGTCGCCTTTATTTAAAATCGGTGAACGATAACGGAATTCGCTGGCAACATCCGCTTCCACGGGAATTCGCGCGAGTTTTTCAAAAAGATATTTCGCCACAACGCCTGCATGAAAAGCCGTTCCGCACGCAGTAATTACGATTCTGTTCGCGTTTTTCCATTCGTCGCCGAATTTTATTTCGCCCAGATTTATGTCCGTGATTTTTTCGCCTTCGGTTACAAGCCGCGGATGCATGGTGTCTTTAAGCGCTTTCGGCTGTTCGTGAATTTCCTTCAGCATGAAATGTTCGTAGCCGTTTTTTTCCGCCGATGAAACGTCCCAGTCCACGTGATACGGTTCCTTTACGATTTCGTTTCCGTTTTCGTCAAAAATATTTACGTGATCGCCGTACAGAACCGCCATCTGATTCTGCTCAAGAAAATGAACTTTCCGCGTGTATTCCAGAACCGCCGGAACATCGCTTGCAATGAAATTTTCGCCGTCACCCAGCCCGACGATTAACGGACTTTCTTTTCGCGCCGCCACGATTCTGTCAGGAAAATCCTTGCACAGAACGCCCAGTGCATAACTTCCTTCGAGTTTTTCCAGCGCTGAACGGACTGATTTTACGATGTCGTGAGATTCCGCATAAAAATAATTTATTAAATGCGCCACTACTTCGCTGTCGGTTTCGCTTTTAAAGACTACGCCCTGACTCTGAAGCCACGCCTTTAATTTCGTGTAATTTTCGATGATTCCGTTGTGAACTACTGCAATCGTGCCCGATTCGTTCAAATGCGGATGAGCGTTTACGTCGCTTGGTTCGCCGTGAGTTGCCCAGCGCGTGTGCCCCAGACCCAGATTTCCGTAAATCAGTTCGCCTGCGATTTTTGCCTCCAGAACTTTCAGGGCGCCTTTCGCTTTCCGAACCAGAATGTCTTCTCCGTTGAAAATTGCAATTCCGGCACTGTCGTAACCGCGATATTCAAGTTTTTTCAATGCGCTAACCAAAACCGGCGTAGCATTTTTATTTCCGATATAGCCAACAATTCCACACATGACGCGAATTATAATCGATTTTATTCCGCAGGAAAATATAATATAATCAAAAAAATGAACAAATTTTTTGCCCTGCTGATTTTTTTCTTCGCGGAAATTTCTTTTGCAGCAACTTTTCAGGACGCGGAAGACAGAATCAGGACAATCGAAAATTTAAAGAATTATCTCACTCAGGAAAGCGGCGGAACTTTGGCGGACGACGAATTCGGTGCGCTGAACCTGCTTTACGACGTTCTGGAAAAAGACGAATACACGGCAACTTCGCTGAACGGCGATTTTTCACTTTCCACAAGCGCGTACAGTTTAATCGAAACCAAATGGACGTGCGAAATTTCAGGCGATTTTTTTGACGGTGCATTTTCCTACGAACGAAGCGTCGACCTTTTATACTCCACCGTTCTGGAAAAAAAATACGTTGCAGAAAGCGAAATGACCGAATATCAGCGGCGCGACTACGAATATTACGTGAACGAATACGAAAACCGACTGCAGTCCGGCGAAGAAATTTTTTACGCGGAACTGAATTTTAAAATCACGCACTGGGAAAATCCGGGGGAATACAGATTCGAGCCGGTTTCGCTGAAAATTTACAAAATTTTAAAACGGCCGAAACTCATTCTGACCATCGATGAAACTTCCGAAAAAGAATTTTTTATTTTTGGCAGAACCGGAGAATTCCGTTCGCAAAATCAGATTGCGTCAAATTCTGCGCGGATAAATTCCATCGTTCAGGCGGAAGAAATTTCGGCGGCGGAAAAAAATAAATCGGCAAAGCAAAAAAAATCTCAGGAGCAGAAAGGACGGCGGGCGTTTTACATTTTCGCGGATATGCAGCAGGAATCGCTGAAATTTCCGCAGGGAATTTACGACATGACCATCGACGAAGTTCAGGGAATTCTGACGTTCGGCATTGGAAAATTTTTTTTCGCGGGAGTCAGCGTCGGATTCGATTTGTCTTCAGTTTACGGAAATTCGATTTATTCGTTCGGCGGAACTGGCGGCATAAATTTTAATCTGGGCGGATTTTTCAGGCCGTACGCAGACGCAGGAATTTCAGCACGAACCGATGACAAAATCGTTTTAAAATTCGGCGCGGGGCTTGACGTAAAATTCGGTCACTTCATGCTGAATTTCGATTACGCGTACAATTTTAAAAATAATCTGGACGAATCGGCGGACGACAACAGACGCTTTCATTCATTCGGCGCGGGAATCGGATTGACCTGGTAAATTTTTCATGCACAAATCCGCGATGATGCATTTTTCGCATTTGGGCGAGCGTGCCGTACAGACGTATCGTCCGTGCAGAATCAGCCAGTGGTGCGCGTGATGCAGAAATTCCGCGGGAACCCTGAGCAAAAGGCTTTCTTCCACCTGCTGCGGATTTTTTCCTTCAGCCAGTCCGATTCTGGGGCAAATTCTGAAAAGATGCGTATCCACCGGAATCGTCGGTTTTCCGTAGACAACGTTCAGCACGACTCCGGCAGTTTTTCGACCGACGCCCGGAAGCGATTCCAGATCAGCGCGATTATCCGGCACACGCGAACCGAATTTTTCCACAAGAATTCTGCTCATTGCCACGACGTTTTTTGATTTCGTCCGGTAAAGCCCGATGGATTTTATGTACGACGCCAGATTTTCTTCACCCAGCCGAATCATTTCTTCAGGCGTAGAAATTTTTTCGTAAAGCGGAAGCGTTGCCCTGTTTACGGCTTTGTCGGTGGTCTGCGCGGAAAGAATTACGCTCACCAGAAGACAAAACGCATTCGGCGCCACAAGTTCCGGTTTTGGTTCGGGAGAAAATTCGCGGAAACGGCGGAAAATTTCCTGAATCTGTTCTGAATTTAAAAGACGCATTTTTTTATTTTTTGCCACGGAATCGGTTCGATTTTTATCCTGAAAAAAAATCGGCTGAAAAAAAATCCCGCGAAAAAAAATTCCGCAGGATTCGCTGAAAAATTATTTTATTTCGGATTTAAGCGCCTGAATTCTGTCGGTTTTTTCCCAGGAAAATTCCGGCTTTCCGAAATGACCGTACGCTGCGGTTTTTGAAAAAATCGGCTTTTTTAAATCCAGCGTTTTTGAAATTCCCGCAGGCGTGCAGTCGAAAACTTTTTTTACTGCATCGGCAATTTTCGCGTCGGGAACTGCGCCCGTTCCAAAAGTGTCCACCAGAATCGAAACGGGAAACGGCACACCGATGGCATACGCCAGCTGAACTTCGCAACGTTCCGCCAGATCCGCAGCAACGATATTTTTTGCAATGTAGCGCGCCATGTACGCACCCGAACGGTCAACTTTCGACGCATCTTTTCCGCTGAACGCTCCGCCGCCATGTCTGCCCATTCCGCCGTAAGTGTCCACGATAATTTTTCGTCCGGTGAGTCCCGTGTCGCCTACAGGTCCGCCGATTACGAATTGTCCCGTGGGATTGATGAAGTACTTCGTGTTTTCGTCCAGAAGTCCCGTGGATTGCAGAACCGGTTTTACGACTTTTTCGATGACGGTTTCCTTTATTTCTTCGCGGCTGATTTCAGGGTCGTGCTGCTGACTGATTACCACCGTGTCGATTCGTACGGGCTTTTTGTTTTCGTATTCAACCGTTACCTGGCTTTTTGAATCGGGACGGAACCATTTGATTTCGCCGCTTTTTCTGAGTTCCGCGGATTTTTTCATGAGGCTGTGAGCGTACATAATCGGTGCCGGCATCAGTTCAGGCGTTTCCCTGCACGCAAAACCGAACATCATTCCCTGGTCACCTGCTCCCTGCTGTCCGCGGAATTCGTCAAGTCCTTCGCCCACGACTCCCTGATTTATGTCCGGCGACTGTGAATGAATCATGTTTAAAACTGCCATGGAATTGCAATCCAGACCGTAAGCAGGATTTGTGTAACCGATTCGTTTTACTACGTCGTAAGCGATTTTCTGCACGTCAACGTACGCTTTTGTAGTGAGTTCGCCGCCCACCAGAACAAGCGCCTGTGACGCAAAAGTTTCGCAGGCAACGTGGCTTTCGGGATCCTGACGCAGGCATTCGTCCAGAATTCCGTCGGAAATCTGATCGCAAACTTTGTCCGGATGACCTTCGCCAACCGATTCAGATGTAAACAAAAAATGATTGTTGTTAAAGACAGTACTCATACGATACTCCTTTTTAGCAAGTTCAAACCGAAAAAAATCGATTTGTATCCGTCTGCAATTTGGATAAATCACGGATAGAATTGTTGCGCTAAATATAATCATTTCGCAGAAATAAAACAAGCACGGGAATTTTTCTTTTTTCCGCGGAACAAAAAAATCGTAAAAAAAATTTATTTTTCCAGCAAATCCAGAACGGAAACTTCCAGAACTTCCGCAATGCAGACCAGTTCAATGTCCGTTACGAATCTTTTTCCGCATTCAATCCGCTGAACGGCATTTTTGTCCACGTCCATTCCGTGCAGCTGCAATTTTTCCGCCAGTGCCCGCTGAGAAAACGACGGAACAATCTGCTTCCGAATTCGTGCGATATTTTTTCCTGAAATGTTGTTCGATTCTCCGTTCCTGTTTTTAAACATACGACTGACATCTTGTAAGTGTCAAAAGTATATGTTATAAAATCCGCGGAAATGACATTCACCAGATGTCAGCCGAAGGGAGTTGAAATGAAAAAAAATTCGGATTCAGAAATCGATGCAATGAAAATCGGCGACCCGCTGGAAAAATTCGAATTTACTTTTCCCGACGCGGAATTTCTGCCTGAACTTTCCGACGGCTTCGTGAACTGCTACTACGTGGATTCGCCCGGACGCACCGGTTCGCGGCTTTTTTATTTTTTTGAAGGCAAACTGTACAAAATCGGCATGCGCTACGAAAAACCGCACAAAAAAAATTCCGCCGAAAAGCACAAAATTTAATTCCGCAAAAAAATTTATTTCTGCACGGAATTCGTCCAATTTTTTAAATGCACGAATTTTTTCATCGTCTGAATTTTTTCGATTTTCTTTTTGCACCGTCAGCCTTTCGATTATTTCCTTCAAAAAAATTACGTCGCACTCAGGCATTTCAGCAATCATCCGGACGACTTCGCTTTTCAGTTCCGACATTTTTTCCTCCGCAAAAATAATGATTCCCTTCGCCGAAAATTTCAACGCTATTCCGCTGAATCCATGGATGACGATTCGGATTTTTCCCTGTACGCCGAAATGTAGTTCGTTAAAAAATCGTAAAATTTTTCTACCTGCGTGCAGTCCATTTTGTTCCGGCGATAAAAAACCAGAATGTCGCGGCTGCATTCAGGATTGGAAATTTTCAGCAGACGAACTTTTTTTGTTCCCACGCGGCCCCAGGAATATTGCGGCCAGAATCCGATTCCCATGTTCGCGCCGATTATGTTTCGCACCGCAGCAGGACTGTCGCTTTCAAAAATTATGTTCGGCGTCAAACCGGCTTCGTTGCAATATTTGTCGCAGATTGAACGCAGCTGTTTGGAACCGGAAAGCGCAATGAAATTTTCGTCCTGCAAATCTTTCAGCTTCACCGATTTTTTTTGTGCAAAACGCGGAACGTCAGGAACGGCAAGAAAAATTTTTTCCGTGCAGACAAAAGTGCTTTCTTTTTCCAGGTCGTTCTGCTGATAAAAAAGCCTGGTGGTTACGCAAATGTCGTAAAAATCCGTGGCTTCGTTCTGATTCAGCTGAATGTGAACTTTTTTGTTCGTTTTTTTGTATTCGATTACTGCGCTGGTAATTAAATTCGACGCGGCAAGAACGTTCAGGTGAATGGTTTCGTCTTCAACTTTTGCCATGGCGCGAAGCTGGTCGGGAAGGCTTTCCAGATTTTCCATGACGGGCAGAAGCCGCTTATAAAAAAATTCGCCGTAAGCCGTGAGCCGGATATTTCGTCCGTCGTGCTTAAAAAGCGGAACGCCGAGTTCGTCTTCCAGTTTGTGAATCGACTGAGTAAGCGCCGGTTGTGCAATGTGCAATTTTTCCGCGGATTTCGTTACGTGCTGGGACGATGCCACTTCCAGAAAATATTTTAACTGCATAAATTCCATTTTTTAATCCATACGTTTAAATTATCAATTTTATAAAAATAATATATTAGTATGTATGAAAAAAATCCACTACATTCTTTTTCGGGAGAAGAAAATAAGGAGTCATTTATGGCAGAAATTTTGGAAACAGCAATGCTCGTCTGCTTCGGGCTTTCGTGGCCGATTTCGGTGGTGAAAAATATTCGCTCCAAATCTGCGCGGAACATGAGTTTGCGGTTCATTCTTCTGATTGTGGCGGGTTACGTTGCAGGAATCACGGCAAAAATCATCACCGGAAAATTCAACTATGTGCTTGCAGTTTACGCGGTGAATCTTTTCATCGTCAGCCTGAACATTCCGGTTTATTTCATGAACAAAAAGAACGACGTAAAATCGGCGTGCGTAAAAAAGGTGGCGGCATGATGAACGGAACGAAATTTTTGGACGAGCGGAAGGAAGATTTTCGCGTACTGAACGAAATCAGCAGAAAAGGCGGCGTAGTTTTTTTCGGCGGAAATTATTTTTGCAGGATGAACGTAAACGAACTGGCGGGCGGAAACGAAATGGCTGAAAAAATTTACGATCGCAGCGTGGAAAATTTGCGGCTCACGGATTCCTTCGACATTCTTGAAGACGGCGTGTACAATCTGCGGCCTGCGAAAATTTTCGTGAACATCGGCGAAACTGACTGCGACGGCGAAGATTTCAGCGAAGAAGATTTCGTGAACAAATACGAATGGCTTCTGCTGAATTTGCACCGTCATTGCGTCAAATCGAAAATTTACATCGTTTCGGTCGTGTCCCGTTCTCCTGCGGCAAAAAGGCTGAACAAACGGCTCGCGAATCTGGCTGCGGAAACCGGCTGCACGTTCATCGACATAACCCGCGAGGCAAACGATTCGCTGGGATTCGAGCGCGCATTCAACGCCATGAAACCGTACATGCGGATTTTCCCCGTGAAATTTGCCCAGGCGATGGCATGATTTTTCCGCGGAAATTTTTTCCGGTTTAAAAAAATAAAATCATCGGTCAGGTTGAAAAAAATTCTTCCGCCGGTGATTTTTTTTGTCGATGAAATTTTTTTCGCTGAAAATTTCCTAACGCAGAATTCTTCCGCTGGCGTCGCCCGATGCAAGTTTTTCCACTTCGTCCACGCTTACCATGTTGAAATCGCCTTCCACGGAATGTTTAAGGCACGATGCGGCGCTGGCAAATTCCACGCATTCCTGTGGAGATTTTTTTTGCAGAATCGAATAAATCAGTCCCGCGCTGAAACTGTCGCCTCCGCCCAGTCTGTCCACGATGTTCATTTCGTATTCGCGGCTGAAAAAAAATTCCTTTCCGTCGAAAAAAAGTGCAGACCATCTGTTTACGCTGGCGTTAATCGACGTGCGCAAGGTTACTGCAACGCTTTTGAATCCGTACCGCTCCGAAAGTTTTTTTGCCACGGATTTGTAGCCGTCTTTGTTTAATTTTCCGCTTTCCACGTCGGTTCCGTCCGCTTCAATGCCAAAAACGTCCCGCGCATCTTCTTCGTTGGAAATGCACAAATCCACGAACGGCATGAATTTTTCCATGACCGATTTTGCTTCGGATTTTGACCAGAGTTTCGTCCTGTAATTCAAATCGCAGCTGACGGGAATTTTCATTTCCTTTGCGACCTTGCAGGCTTCCATGCAAATTTCAGGAAGTTCGCCGCCAAGAGCCGGAGTGATTCCCGAAAAATGAAACCAGTCCGCGCCGCAGAAAATTTTCCGCCAGTCGTAATCAGCACGGACGCTTTCCGCCACCGCCGAATTTTTCCGGTCGTAAATGCATTTGGACGGACGCTGACTTGCACCGCGCTCGTTAAAATAAATTCCCACACGATTTCCGCCGCGAACAATAAAATCAGTTTTTACGCCGAAACGACGGAGGGAATTTACGCCGCTCTGTCCGATTTCGTGGGCAGGAAGTTTTGTAACGTAAAAGGAATCCGCGCCGAAATTCGCCAGGGAAACCGCCACGTTTGCTTCCGCGCCGCCAAAAGTTGAAGTCAATTTTTCAGCCTGAACGAATCGGAAAAATCCTTCAGGTTCGAGTCTGAGCAAAAGTTCGCCAAAAGTTACGGTTTTCATTTTTTTCCTACTGAATTTTCGCGAATGGAGTGTCGTGCAAAATCAAATATCGGCTCGCGTATCCGTTGAAAAAATCGTCGTCGGTCATGGAATAAGCCATTACGTTGCGCCTTGAAACGTCGGGTTCGCAAATTTTTCCTGATTTGGAAACGGATTTTGAATTGTATTCGCGCACGCCGGTTGATGCATTTCCCCGCGGAAAAACTTCCAGATTCATGTCGTCGTCCCAGACTAATTCAGGGTCGTACACATCCTGAAAAATGCAGTTTACGAACGCCACGCTGTCCCAGTCTTTTTCTGATTCCGCGCTGCCTTTTCCGCTTGTCCTGCACGCATAAACCGATGATTTTTTCCGCTTTTCGCCGATGAACCGACAGTCGCTGAAAACGAATCCGCTTTTGTTTGCCGCCGCGTGACTGTTCACTGCAAATCCGTCAAAATCGCCCCGGTTATCCGCCAGAGTTTCGATGACGCAATTTTCAAAAAGACACGTTTCGCTTTCGCCGTAAATAAAATCCACGTCGCCTGAAACCGCCGAATTCAAAAACCACGTGCAGCCCTTTACAAAAATCGTGTTCTGCCTGCCGTTGAAATGCATTCCGTCGCAGAAAAGCGTTCCCGAAGTATTGTTCCAGACCAGTGCTTCCGCCGAATCGCCCAGCGTAGAACCTTCTTCAATGGTTTTTATGTGCACGTTGGAAACCGTAAAATTTTTCAGCGCAACATTCGTAACGTTCGCACCAAAAACAAAAACTCCGCGATTTGAAATTCCGCTGTTGTAGGATTCGCAGTTGTCCGCCTGTAAAACGCAATTTTCCGCTTTTGTTCCGGGCGCGCTTTCCATTACGAGCGGATTCGACAGATTGTAACGGATTGTTTCGATGTATGAACCGGGTTCCAGAACGATGTGAACGGGCGTATCTTTCGCGACTGCTCCGGTTGTAGTCATTTCCCTGATTTTTTTCAGCGCGGCTGTAATTGCTGCCGGCGAGCGTGGATTTACGTTCAATTCAAGCATGACGGCATTATATCCGATTTTAAGTGCAGGTGCAAATTTCAGATTTTTCGATTTGCCGATTTATCGCTTAATGAAAATTTGCGTGTAATAATATGCGCCCGAAGAATTTTTTACCGCAGAAACCGCCGAATAATTGTAATCGCCTTCGATATTTTTTTTGTGCCCCGAACTGTTCAGCCACTGATTGACCACATCCTGCGCCACCGATGAATAATTCATGGCAACGTTTTCCCCGGCACCCGACCATGGCTTTAAATTTTCGCACCGTTCGCTGAATCCGTCGTGACCAAATTCAGTTTTTCCCGAAGCCATGTCCGACGAATGATTTTCACACTGAACGAAAATTTCTGCATCGTATTTTAATTCCGGAAGATTCTGACTTTTTCTGTATTCGTTTATTAAATCAAAAATTTCCGTGTCGTAGGATTTTTTATCAGAATCTTCATTCATGCCGAAAATTTCGCAGGAAAAAATTCCCGCACAAAGCGCAGACAAAAGCAAAAAAAATTTAAAATTTTTCATGGCGGAATTGTAATGCAGAATTCGCGGAAAAAAAAGTTTTTTTACGGGCGCAGACCGTCCACGACAAATTCTTTCGGCAGACGAACCGGCACGTTATTTTTTACGCTCGCCCAGGTGACTTCGGCTTCAGCGCAGATTTTTCCCGCCTGATTTTTTACTGTCTGACGGAGAGTTCCCTTTACCGCGCCCAAATCAACCGGCGTCGTTTCCACGGAAAGAACATCGTCCAGGTACGCGGAATTTTTGTAATGAATGTCGATGTGAGTAACGTAAATAAAAAATCCTTCTGCAACCGCTTTTTTATACGGAAAACCGATCTGATGCAGGTAATCCATCCGCGCCGTTTCAAGATAATTTAAATAAACTGCATTGTTTACGTGACCGTAACTGTCGCATTCGTAGGAGCGAACCGTTATCTGCGTGGTGTAAGTCATTTAGCCCTGCTCGCGGATTTCCACGGGAAAATTCTGCAAAAGCGAAACAAAAGCGAAAATCTGCTTGTACGCGTCCACACACATCTGCCGCAATTTTTCGTCGGCAAAATGGTCGATTTCCTTCCAGTTGCGAATCAGCGTGGGCCGTTGCTTTACGCAATCTTCCAGAATCATTTTTAAATTTCTGTCGTAGGAAATAAAAAGTTTCGTTGCATCGATTATGAGCTGCGCCGCGGAATCGTTGATAAAAGTAATCGTTGACGAAATTATGTTGCGCGATTCTTTGTCCCGTTCAGTCCGGGGAAGATGCGTTTTCATCTTTAAGCCCAGATCCACCGTGTCGCTCAAACTGTTGTCCAGCGCGATTATTTTGTCGGAAATTTCCAGAAGCTGATGGAACGCTTCGCTCATGGGCGTGGCAAGCTGCTGATTGTCCCATTTTCCGCGCACCAGAAGAATGTCCGAAAGTTCCTTTATGTCTTTTTTTACGTATTCGATGATGAATTTTTTCAAGTAGCCCAGCGGTTCGCAATATTCGTAGGAACCCAGATCTTTGCGTTCGTAGGCCGCGCAGTTCGCTTCGTTGTAAAATTTCAGCCCTTCAATGTCGCTCGTTCCGAAAATCTGATTCAAAAGCCCTTCGACTTTTCCCGCAGTCTGTTTTTCCTTCAGCTGAATTACGGCATTTTCCGCAGTTTTTTTCACTTCGCTGATAAAATCGTCCGCAATGTACAAATCCTTCGCCGCAACTTCCTGCCTGTAATCCGGATTGTCAGAAATCAGCTGAATCATCATTTCGAGAATTCTGTTGTCGCGCAGATATTTTATTCTGGCAAGAATTTTTTTCCACACGCCCGCCGGAACCGGATCAACGCCCTTAATTTTTTTGAAAAGTTTAAAAACTTCGTCCCAGGAAGCATCCAGCGGAAGCGCATAGGAAGCATCGATGAAATTTTTCAAATCTTCCAGAATGTAACTTCCGTTTATGGGCAAAAATTTTACGTCCCGCGAAAAATTGTGTTCTTTCATGCCGTTGTCGAATTTTTTCAGCATGAAATAAAAATCGAACTGAACGAACGAAGCAAAACGCGACAAATTCGTGTACGTCATGTCGATGAACGAAATTTTATTTGCATCGAATTCCGCGGAAAAAGATTCCAGCGTTTTTTTAACCGTTTCGTTTACTTCTTTCAGCGACTTTCCGCGGGCAGATTCCTGAATCGATTCTTCCGAAAGCGACGCAAGGGTTTCAGCCTGTTTTTCAGAAAGACAATGATCGATTACCATACGTTTGTACATATTCGGGTTGATGGACTGAATCATGGACTGCGACGGAGAAACGGCTTTATAAATTTCGTAAAAAAATTTGGCGAACGCTGGTTCTACTTCGTGTGATGACGATTTATAAAAACGATATTTTGTCTTTGATAACGATTTTGCAATATTTTTCAGTGCTTTTTTCTTTGCCGCTTCAGGATCCGCTCCACCGAAAAATGAGCCGAACAAAGATTTCAATAAATTTCCACTTGACATGGTGCTAATATATCCAAAAAAAAAATTAAGTGCAATAAAAACTAACTTTTTATAACGCGCGGAAAAAATCGGAACGGAAAAAAATCGAAATCCCTTTTGAAAAAAATGCAAATGATGTATACTTCCGCTAAATTTTTTTTGGGGGAAAATTATGGGCGACATTACCCGGCGAATCACGCGGAAATCATTGAAGGCAAAACGAAAGGCGGCGATAAAAACAATCCGTGCGCAGGCAAAGGAAAAAATTCGTCAGATAAAAGTCGATTATTCCATGGACGCAGAAAAGAAAAAGCAGAAAGCATCCGACCGCGAACGAAAACGCGAACTTAAAGCGCAGAAAGCAAACGCGCGGCTTTCATACAACGAACGTCAGCCCCGTCCGTTTACGCTGGGCGAAGATCTGCTCAGTTCCATTTCCAACGGAATTGCGGCGGGATTGGGCGTGGCAGCGGTGGTTCTGCTTGTAATCCGTGCAGTTTTTTATTCTCCCGCGGAACAGAAATCGCTTTATATTGCAACTTTTTCGGTTTTTGGCGCGAGTCTTTTTGTGCTTCACCTGATGGAAACGCTGAATCATGCAATTTCGTCCCTTTCTGCAAAAAAAGTTTTTTCCGTGCTGAATCATTGCGCGGTTTATCTTTTTATCGGCGGAATTTTTTCACCGGTTCTTCTGGCGCAAAATTTTACTTCGGCGTGTGCAGTCGTCTGGGGATTCTGTCTGGCGCTGACGGTGCTTTATGCGGTTTTCGGTTCGCGGCTCATGGCGTTTTCAGTTTTTACGTATGCAGTTTTTGCGCTGATTCTGGCGGCAGGAATTTTTTCAGGCACGCTGAATCTTCCCAAGCCAAGTAAAATTCTGCTTTTGACGGCGATTTTAATGCACGCGGCAGGACTTGCGCTTTTTGTCATGCGGAATTACAAATGGACTCACGGAATTTTTCATCTGCTGGCGATTTCCGGCTCGGTTCTGTCGTTCTTCGGAATTTTTTACCTGATTTAAGCGAATCAACCGTTTTCGTCATGCAGAATCGAATCGATTTTCGCTGAAAGGATTTTGTTTTCCGCGGCGAGTTTTTCAAGGGCATCGGACTGCTCCAGCGAAACCTGCTGCAATTTTTCCACAAAATCCTCCAGGTACGTCAGTTTCATTTCCAGCGCGACGAATTTTTCTTCAGTTTCTTTTTCCATTTTATTCCAGCGGATATTTTTCGCCGTATTTTACAATCTGAACGTTTTTGTAGCCGTTTTCCGCCAGATATTGCATCAGATGCGCCTGGGACGGTTTTTCGCCATGAACCATGAAAATTTTTTTCAGCCGGCTCGTGTCAATCATGTTAAGCCATTCCAGAATTTCGCTGTAATCCGCGTGTGCGCTGAACGAATCGATTTGTTCCACGCGGGCATTCACGGGATAAAAATCGCCCAGAATCCGCACTTCTTTTTCGCCGTCCAGAATCCGCCTGCCCAGCGTATGTTCCGACATATAGCCCACAATCAGCACGGTATTTTTTGGGTCGGAAATGTTATTCGCCAGATGATACAAAACCCGTCCCGCTTCGCACATTCCGTCCGCGCTTAAAATTATCATGGGGCCCGATTTTTTGTTCAGTTCCTTTGATTCTTCCACGCTCGTAATGAACTGAAGCGAATTGAATCCGAAGGGATTTTTGTGATGCGCCAGAAAAACTTCTTTGGTCGCGTCGTCGTAGCATTCCTGATGAAGCTGATAAATTCCCGTTGCGTTCACTGCCATGGGACTGTCCACGTAAATGGGAATCTGCGGAATTTTCTTTTTGTCCACCAGAAGATGCAGAAAATAAACGAGTTCCTGGGCGCGTTCTATGGCAAAAGTCGGAATTATGATTTTTCCCTTGTTGTCCACTGCACGCCGAACGACTTTTTCCAGCGCTTTCATGGCACTGGATGGTTCCGCATGAAGACGGTCGCCGTAAGTGCTTTCCAAAAAAATGTAATCCGGCGGTTCCATGTTGATTGCAGGGTCGCGGATAATCGGCTTGTTTCGTCTGCCCAGATCGCCCGTGTACAGAATCCTGATTTCGTCGCTGCCCTGTTCCTTCTGAAAAAAATTCGGTCGCTTTTCGCCGAAAATTCTGTTCCACAACGCATGATTAAATTTTCTCAGCGGAAATTTACGCGAAGATTCTTTCTCCTTTTCCCTGCGGATTTTTCCGCGCTGCCCCGAAATCGTTACGTAAGCCAGTGCGCTTCCCAAAATGTGTCCCGCGTCAAAAAATTCCAGCTGAACGTCCGGCGCAATGTACATTTTCCGGTTGTAACCAAGCGTTATGATTTGATTCGCGGCCTTTACGCAGTCGTTTTCGTTAAAAAGCGGCTTCCATGTGAATTTTTCGCCTTTTTTCGATGCCTGTTTCGCCAGAAATTCCGCGTCCCGTGCCTGAATCCGTGCGCTGTCCATCATGACGATGTTTGCCAGATCCCGCGTGGCAGGTGTAGCGTAAATGCTTCCGCCGTAACCGTTTTTCGTCAGAACCGGAAGCAGTCCGCAGTGGTCGTAATGCGCGTGAGTTAAAATTACGCTTTCGATTTTTTCGGGCGAAAACGAAAATTCGCGGTTTTTTTTGTCGGATTCGGCGCGCTTTCCCTGGAATGCACCGCAATCAATCATGAAACTTCTGCCGTCGATTTCCAAAACGTGTTTGCTTCCCGTAACTTCTTCCGCGGCTCCAAGGGAATACGATTCAACAGACATAAAAACGCCTCCTTTGTGGAAAATGAGATAAGCGAAAAAATTTTTTTGTATTTGATTTGGGGCAAATAACTTTTTTCGGAAGTAAAATCCTCAGGCTCAACTCTCTTCGCACGATTATAAATCAACATGATGAATTCGGCAAATTTTAATTTGAAGGCAATCCGAATTTTCTCAACTGACTCCGATTTTTTTCCGAAGATAAAATAACAATAGACTCCGTTTGGAATTCGGCGCGATTTTCATCGACTTTTGGATTGTGCGTGTATATAATTTCATCAGACGCAAAAGTCGAATTACGCAGCGAAGTCTTTTGAAATCAATTTTTCAACTTTCGATTTGCATTCGTTCAGGAGATTTTTTTTGTATACGAGAAAATTACAGGATTTGCCGAAATCTTTTGTACAAAACGGAAAACCGGTTTTCGGCACATTTTCAGGTCATCCGAAACGACTGGACATTCGGGGCGTTTTCAGACCGTACGGCGTAATTCCGCTTCCAACTTTCATCACGAACCTCCGCATAAAAAGCCGGCTGGCAGTTTCCTTTCACACGGGCGAATTTATCGGGCGGGTAAGTTTCATCGATGCGAAAATCATGGGATTCTGCGAAGTAATTTTCTGGAACGAATCCACCGCGCAGAAATTCGTGTACCGTTCGTTAATGGGTCCGCGAAAAAGAATCGTTCCCCACGACCTGAATTCAGCCGCCACATCGAATTATCAGAAAAGCCGCTACGTGCGAATCAGCTGGGACCGCGAAAAAAACAAACTTTCCCTTGTATTCGATTTAAAGGGCGATGACGTTCGTCCATGGGTCCGCGGAAATTTTTCGTCGGAATTCGGCAGCGGACAATTCGCGGAACTTACTTCAGTGCGACCGAGTCCGACTTTCAGACGATGCAGCGCAGGATATTCGGCAATTTTTCCGTCACAGGGCAACATTTCCATGGAGTGGAAAAACGGCGAAAAAAAAAGCGCATCATTCGGCGAAGGAATTTCGTTTTTTTCCATGACGCGGAATTACATGAAATTCCGTTCACAGGGCGAATCAATCGTGGGAATGGGCACGCAGAACGGCAAAATCGTTTCGTTTTTAATTTCGTCGGATTCCCAGGACGCCGTGGACACGCAGAAATTCAACGCAAACGTTTTATTTTTCGACGGAAAAGTTACGCCGCTGCCCCACGTCGTAATTACGCATTTTTCGGGAATGGACAAAAACTGGGTGATTCAGGACACGGAAAATATGGTGGATTTAACGTTTTCGCCAAAATCACGCGTTACGAATAAAGTCAGTGCATTTTTCGTGCGGACGATTTATCACACGATTTATGGAACGCTGGAAGGAACGATTGTTTCTTCAGAAGGCGAAAAAATTTCTTTCAAGTCCATGATGGGCGTGGGAGAAAATTTTCTGATTCGGCTTTGAAAAAAATCGGATCGTATAAAAATCGGAAAAACGAGGGAATTTTACATAAATTTTTTACCGGAGGATTTTATGCCAATCGAAAATCAGCCACAAAAAACTCTTGAGCCGGGTGCCATCGACAAAACTCGCAAAAATATCGGACCAATCGATATAAACGAAGCGCTTTACATGCAGAAAAAACTCGGCGGAGAAATCCTCAAGGAACGAAGCGCGCCGGTTGACACGTCAAAACTTCCCAGAAGCCGTTCCCACGATGTAATCATAAAGGCGTCGGGCAGAACTTCAGGCGATGTGGCTGCAAAAAGTGCATCAGCGGGTTCTGCGTCGGTTTCGGCGGCAATGGGTTCAGTCAAACCGGCGGAAAAGAAAATTCGCACCAGCGGATCCCTGCCGGAAATTTCTGCGGGCGACTTGAAAAAAATGGACCGCCTGATGATGGATCCGGTTTACGAAATCAAGCCGGATTTCGGTCTGTTCAACGTTTTTTACCGTATGTCCACAAAAAATCGTGAGCGCGTACAGAAAAGATTCGGCGAATACATCGTCAAGCGTCACGCGGAACACATTCAGTCGTTCATCGGAACGATAAAAACGTTCATTCAAATTTCGCCCGATCAGTACAAATCGAAAATCGCCACGGAAGTCGAACTGAAATTTAAATTTCTGCGGACGGTGGGAAGCTGGAACATGAAGGACATAAAAACCACTGCCATCGATGTGGAAAATTCCGCGGAAAATCTTACCGTTCCCATGCTGATTCCTTTCGTGCGTTCAGTTTACAGACAGCTTCTGACGATTTATTACATCGGCGACCAGCAGGTTTCGCTTCTGATAAAGGAAATTTACACCGACCTTTCCGCCTACGAAAAAGCCGACAGAACCAGGCTGCAGATGCTTGCAAAACAGGGCGTTACGGAATGGCTTTACATTCACGACCAGATTATAAAAGGAATGTATCCGCTTTTGATGCGGATGTGTTCACCGGAATTCGTGCCGTTTCCGTCGTTTTTTAAAGCGCAGATCGGCAACATCCTGAAATTTCTGGGCATTTCAAAATTCGACATTCTTCTTCCCGAAAAAAAGAAAACTCACGAAGAGCAGGTGGAAGAAGGCAAAAAGAAAGTCGAAGAAAAAAAAGCCGAACGTCATCACATTGCAGGCGAAAAAAATGAAACGGTCGTCATGGGACTGAAAATTCTCGATCAGCTTTTTCCGCAGGCAGGATTTTTGCATCTGGAAAAGCATCCCGATCTGTATCCGTATTTTCAGCCGATTTACAATTTTTCCGAAGAATTCGGCGTGCTCGCTCCCGAAAATCCCATGCAGCTCACGGTGGTTCTGATTCAGGTCATCGAAAATTTATTTAAAGGCTGCCGCAACATCGATTTCAACATCGAAGCGGACGAAAAACTCGACGACATGGGCGACACTCTGGATTCAGCCATGGACGACTGGGTTTCGTACTACGAAGATCTTTTCTGCAAAAAACTCGGCGATTATCTGCGCACGTACGTCAATTCGATTTATTCCCAGAAAGATTACGCGCAGAGTAAATTCGGCAAGGAAAATTTAAACAACATTCTGTGGCGGATAAAATATTATTTTTTGCCATGCTACAAATTTTCCGCGCCGGTTCTGCAAAAACCCGTGAACGACATAAAATTCAAGCCCCTTGCGTCGCGAACCGATTACATCCGGACGGTTTTTTCATCGATTGTAAAACGCGTGGATGCGTGCGGCGGAGAACAGAAACCGATTATCGGCGTAGTAAATCCGTGGGCAAAATATTCCTTCGACCTGCCGAATCCGGTTTCAAAACGACTGGACGTTCTTCTTGGTGCAAAACGCGATCTGGAAGTAACCGTCGCCACGAACGCAAATCTGATAAAATACACGCTCTGCATAATTTCAGTTTTGGACTGGTGGGTAAATAATCCGTCGAGCCCGGCATATTCCGCGGATTCTTCGGTTTTGTACAGAATTTCCGAAAAGGACGGCGGCCCGCTTTTTTCAGTTCCAGTCCGAACCGACCAGAATCAACTTTTCGCCGAAGGAGTAAAAAAAGCCATCGAAGCGAAACACGCAAAATAACCGGATTCCCCGCGGAGCAAATCGTTTCGCAGGGATTTTTTTTTCCGCAGAATTTTCGTTCGTTAAAAGGCAACCAAAATTTTTTCCGCAGAAATTTTCGTTCGTTAAAATACAACAAATTTTTCCCGCAGAATTTTTGTTCGGTAAAACGCAGCGAAATTTTTTTCCGCAAAATTTTCGCTCGCAAAATTCAATAAATTTTTTTCGCGGAATTTCGCTCGGAAAAACGCAATAAATTTTTTTCGTAGAAATTTTCATTCGCAAAATGCAACCAAAATTTTTTCCGCTGAAATTCAACGATTTTTTTTCGCAAAATTTTTTCCGTAGAAATTTTCGTTCAGCAAAACGCAACCAATTTTTTTCGCGGAAATTTTGTTCAGCAAAATGTAACAAAAATTTTTTTGCGAAATTTTCGTTCAGCAAAATTTTTTTTACCACTTTATTAAGCCTTTTTGCCAGCCCAGGACTTTTCCGCGCACTTTGAAAAGCACCGTGATTATCGCCGTGCAGAAAAATGCAATCAGAATCAGACCCGCATAAACGCCCGAATACATCATCATCGCTTTCTGCCAGCTGATGTACCATCCGATTCCGTATTTCGCGCCGAACATTTCCGCCGTCATCAGTGCAATGAACGCCGCGCAGATTCCGTTAAAAATTCCCTGAAAAATATTCGGAAGCGCCGCCGGAACCGCAATCCTGAAAACCTGAAAAAAAGTTCCCGCGCCCAGAGTTTTTCCTACTTCAAAATAAGTTTTCGTCGTGTTCTGAATGCCCGAACTCGTCATCAGCTGAACCGGAAACCAGACCGAAAGCGCAATTATGAAAACGCTCGCACCGAAAGTCGTGGGAAAAGTCGTCAGCACGAGGGGAATCCATGCCGTCGCAGGAATCGGTCCGATAAGTTTTACGTACGGATTCACCCAGTAATACGCTTTTTTGCTGAATCCCAGAAGAATTCCGGTTAAAAATCCCAGTGAAACGCCCCAAACCGTTCCGCACGCCAGCAGCCTGAACGAAAAAAATACGCATTTTCCCAGAAGCCGCCAGTTTTCCGCAAAAACCGCCAGAATGTTGTCGTACTTCGGAAAAAAAATCACGGGCAGAAGCGCAAATTTCGCCGTCGCAAGATTTATCGCCGCAACAATCACCGCCGAACCGAACCAGAACGGACCTTTTTCCGCCAGAGAATCAGAAATTCGCCTGGAAAAAAACGAAACCGCAAAAAAAACAGCCGAAACCGCCGCCAGAAAAAGCAATAACGACGTATAGTAATTTTTTTGCGCCACGGGATGAAGCGGACTGTCGGGAATCGCCGCCTGAAAAAGAAGTGCCAGACAGACGCCCAGAAAAGGAAGCGCGCGCTTTAAAATGCTGCCGATTTTTTTCATTTTGTACTCCGAATTTTTAGAAAAAAGTGAATTACCTACTTTTCAAGTATGTTAT
Source organism: uncultured Treponema sp. (assembly GCA_964483515.1). Classification (GTDB taxonomy): domain Bacteria; phylum Spirochaetota; class Spirochaetia; order Treponematales; family Treponemataceae; genus Treponema_D. Next base: position 7,230 of record CAZACA010000003.1, on the reverse strand, counting down.
ATAGGTTTTTTATTTTTCGTTCCAATACAAAAATTCTCTTTGCGCCATAAAAAAAATCTATTGCTTTCTGCGGAAATTTAAAAATCACGCAGAATTTCAGCAGGCAAAACCGGCAATGTGCAGCGAACGGCGGATTTTATCGATGTAGCACAGCGCAATGTTGGAAATTTTGCTTTTTTTCACGGTGATGTAGCCGAGTTCAAACGTCCGTTCAGTATTTTCGTCCAGATTTTTCAGCGGAATGGCGATAAAATTGTCATCGGAAAGTTCTTCGGAAACCACGCCGGAAGAAAAAGTGTAGCCGTTCAGTTCTTCCACCAGATTTAAAATCGTAGCGCGGTCAACGGTTTTTACGGCTTTTTTTAACTGCGGAAGTTCCAGAGTTTCCCGCGAAAAAAACGACGACAAATCTTCCTGCTCGCAGATGATGCACGGAAAATTCGCCAGGTCATCCAGGGAAAGGCTTTCTTTTTTTGCCACGGGATGATTTTTGTGCAGGAAAACAAACGCATTGCATTCGGTCAGATGATGAAATTCCAGATTTTTCGAGTCCAGGTCGTCCAGAATTTCCCTGCGGTTCGTTTCGCTCAAATAAATTATGCCCAGTTCGCTCCGTCTGCGGAAAACGTCTTCCACAACGCGGCTGATTTTCATTTCGCGGATTTCAAAACTGTAGCCTTCAGGAGCAAACCGCCGGACAATATCCGCAAAAGATTTCGTGGCAAAAGGATAATGCAACGTGGAAACGCTGAAATTTTTTTCGTCGCGCCGGATGTATTTGTTTAAAATCGATTCGTAATTTTCGTAAAGCGACCGTGCATCGGCTAAAAAATTTGCACCGTCAAACGTCAGCGAAACGCCTTTTGAACTCCGGTTAAAAACTGAAAAACCCAGTTCGCGCTCCAGGTCATGAACGGCACTCGTAAGCGACGGCTGGGAAACAAAAAGTTTTTCCGAAGCCCTGTTAAACGAGCCGCAGTCTGCAATGCCGATAACGTAACGAATTTGCTGTAGCGTCATAAATTTTCCTTGCGATTTTTTGCCGAATTTTTTTTACTGAACCGATAAAAACCTATATTTATGCTAGGTTTAATCAAAATAATATTTATAAAATCCGCTTTGTCAATAGTCGAATTTTTTACGGAATTCCGCGGAAAAATAACTGAAAATTTCGCAGTCGCCTTGAAAATTTCGCATCTATTGATTTTTTTTTTTCGTTTCTGTATTCTCTTGCGAAAAGGTTGAATAACTATGTAGCTATTGCCCTTTTGAAAAAAAATCATTCGTTAGGGAGATTTATTATGTCACTCAAGAAATCTTATTCTAAAGACAAAAAAACTTGCAACGTAACTTTTTCCGTTACAAAGGAAGCCGCGCACGGAGCCGAAGAAGTTACCATCGCCGGAGATTTTAACAACTGGAGCAGCACCGAAACGCCGCTTAAAAAAGGCAAAGACGGTTCTTTCTCCGTTAAAATTCCACTTGAAGTTGGAAAAGAATACCAGTTCCGTTATCTTTTCGACGGAAAACATTGGGAAAACGATTGGGCTGCCGACAAATACATTCCGGCACCTTTTTCACACACGGACAACTCGGTTGTTTCCTGCTGAAGTAAATTGTCTTTCTTGATTTCGCATTAAATCTTTTTACGGAATCCCTCAAGTTTTGGGGGATTTTTTTTGTTCAGAAAACGGAATTTCCATGAAAAAAATTCGCCACGCATTTTTATTTCCCGTCCTTTTTTCCGCGCTGATGAATCTGGGCTGTGCGCAGAACAATTCGCTGCAAAAAAAATACGGAAACGACGCATTGTATTTCATGGCGCTCACGGAATTAAAATCCGACGAAAAAAATGCCATCCGGCTTTTAAAGGAAGCGCAGAAAAAATCGTCGCCGCTGATTTCGCGGAAAGCATCTGAAAAACTCACGGAACTGGGCACGGTTCAGGAAAAAATTTCCGCCTGCACGGAACTCTACAAAAATTTTCCGGATCAGGATTCGCTTCTGATTGCGCTGAAGGAACTTTTTTTCCGCGGAGAATTTTCCAGAGTCGTCCAGCTTTCGGAAAAAATCGACTACAAAAATTGCTTCAACGAAAACGCCTACTACCGTCTCTGCGCCATGTTCCGCAAAAAAGATTCGCGTTTTGAAACCGAATTTTTTGAATGGTGCACGGTTCGTCCGTTTCAAAATTTTCATCATCAGCTTTACGGCGAAACTTTTGCATTTTACGATTCAGTCCGATGGAAAATTCTGGAATTCCGCAACGAAGTTTTTACGCGAAATTACGTTTCATCGGCAAAAACCGCATGGGAAATTCTGTCCGGTGAAAATTTCGCTGAATTTTATGTTCCGCAGATTTTAAGCGACGCAGGAAAAAGTTTTTTGTACGGCACGAAAAATTCCGCGGAAAATGCGATTTTTCTGGACAACGCACGAAAATTTCTGCCCGACGACTGCAAATTTTTCGCTGATTTTTATGCCGCAAGACTTTACGAAAAATCCGGTGCGTACGAAACCCGCGCGCAGAACCGGTTCATTCAGGCGATGGAAGAATCCGATTCCGACGAAAATTTCGATGCATCGCTCTGGTATTATTTTAATTCGCTTCTGAAAATTTCCGCGGCGCAGACAATTTCGGCGGTAAAAAATTTCGCGGACAAATGGCGGAATCCTTCGTATTTTGACGGATTTTTTGAAACGCTTTCGGTCAGGCTTCTGTCGCTTCATCTCTGGGACGATTTTTTTTCTCTTGCGGATTTTTTGTACGGCAGGGCAAGCGGCGAAATTTCGGCAAAATTTTCGTACATTTCTGCGCGGCTCATTCAGGAAAATTTCATCCGTCTGCCAGAGGAAAAATCGGCGGAAGAAATGCAGAAATTTTTTTTGCGTGCAACGGAAGGCGGCGACGATTTGTATTATCGTTTTCTGGCGATGAACGAATTGAATTTTTCGGCGGAAAAAATTCAGCGGAATCTGGAAAATTTCGGCGAAAAAAAAATCAGGCAGATCAGCGCGGAAACTGAACGGCTTTTGACCGGTTACGCGGATTTCGGGCTGGCGGAAATTCTGTGCGCGGAATACAAAAAATCGGCGGAAAAAATTTCCCTTGAGTGCGCGGTGAAAATTCTGGAATTTCTGGAACAGTGCGGAATGGAAGCGGATTCAATCAGGCTGGCGTCGTACAGGCTTTTTTCTCCCGACAAAAAAATTCCTGCGGAACTTTTCCGGCTTGCTTTTCCCCGGCGTTTTAAAGAAATCGTGGAAAATTCCTGCGCGGATTTTTCGCAGCCTGAATGGCTTTTGTACGGTCTGATTCGCAGCGAAAGTTTTTTTAATCCGGATGCAGTGAGTTCCGCGGGGGCAATCGGACTGACGCAGCTCATGGAATCGACGGCAAGCGATGTGGCGCGAAAACTGAAATTTGCTGAATTCGATTTAAAGGATCCGGCGACAAACATACGGTTCGGTTCGTTTTATCTGGAAGAACTCAGGCGTCGTCTGGAAAATTCGGCGATTCTTGCGGTGCTTTCGTACAACGGCGGAATTTCGCGGGTTCGTTCCTGGACAAAAAGTGCGCGGCTGGAATTCGGAATGCAGAATCTGCCCAACGATTTGTTTCTGGAAGCGATTCCTTTTTCGGAAACACGCGGTTACGGTCGCAAGGTAATTTCGGCGGCGGCAGTTTACGCGTATCTGTACTACGACAAAAATCCGGCGGCGGTTGTTGAAGAAATGATGAAATAAAACTACACTGACGAAAATTTTTTTTGAGGGAGCGGAATCATGGACGATCCACTGGCGCAAATTCTTCCACAGGCGTTTCATTTTTCGCAGCTGGAAGGAACACAGTTCGTTTTTCTTCTGGGGCTGATTATGTTTTTTGGTGCGGCGGGCGGACGACTTTTTCAAAAGCTGAAAATTCCACAGGTCGTGGGCTACATCGTCATCGGAATTTTAATCGGTTCGTCGGGATTTCAGGTTTTGCGTGCAGGAACGATTGCGGCGCTGAATCCGGTGAATTCCATTGCACTTTCGCTGATCGGATTTTTAATCGGCGCGGAACTGAAAATCGGCGTAATAAAAAAATACGGCAGACAGTTCGTGGGAATTCTTCTGGGCGAATCGATTACTCCGTTTTTTGTCGTGGGAATTTCCGTGACGCTGGTTTCCTTTGCATTTTTGCACGACGCGAAAATTTCGGTTTCGTTCGGACTGATTCTGGGCGCAATCTGTTCAGCCACTGCTCCTGCTGCCACCACCGATGTTTTAAAGGAATACAGGACACGCGGACCGCTTACCACTACGATTCTGGGAATTGTTGCCATGGACGATGCCGTTGCGCTGATTCTGTACGCAGTTTCTTCCACGATTGTTGCATCGATTCTGGGCGGAAAAAACATTTCGTTCGGCGCGCAAATCGTTGAAATTATCCGCGACATTTTCGGTTCCATTGCTGCGGGTGCACTGTTCGGCGCGGTGGTTTCGTTCGTCATAAAAAATTTGATGCAGGACGAAGGGCGCGTTCTTTCGTTCGGACTGGGCGGACTTTTTCTCTGTACGGGCGTCTGCAGCCTGCTGAATCTGGACAACATTCTGGCGGCGATGGCACTGGGATTTTTTATGGTGAATTTCGCTCCGTCAAAAACCCGTTCGATTTTCAATCTGGTCGAAAAATTCACTCCGCCGATTTACGTTTTATTTTTCGTTCTGGTGGGCGCAAAATTAAACATCTGGGTAGTCACTCCGCTGCTGGGACTTCTGGCAGTCGTTTACGTTCTGGGCAGAACCGCGGGAAAAACTCTGGGCTCGCGTCTTGGTGCAAGAATTACCGGCGCTCCTGAAACCGTCCGCAAATATCTTCCCCTTTGTCTTTTGAGTCAGGCCGGCGTTGCAATCGGACTGAGCATTTCGGCAAGCAACGATTTTGAAGATTCCATCGGACCGCAGATAATTTTAATCATCACCGCCACGACTTTTATCGTTCAGCTTCTGGGACCGATTTGCGTAAAACAGGGCGTAACGAAAGCGGGCGAAGTGGGTCTGGACGTAACCGAAGACGACATCGTAAAGGGCGCAAAAGTTAAGGACGTCACCTGGGGAAACGAAATCGTCTGCTCGCAGAAAAGCGCTGCCATCGTAAACGAAACGGACAAAATCGCATTCATCCTGGAAAATTTTGAAACGCATCACAATCAGTCGTTTGCAGTAAAATCCGCGGAAAACGGAAAACTCATCGGGCTGATTACGCTGGAACATTTAAAGGAAACGCTGATGATCGGTGAATTCGCCGAAACGCTTCTTGCCGTGGACATAATGGAAATTCCGCGCACCACCTGTTCTCCCGACGATTCGCTGCCGGACGTTTACAAAAAATTCAGCGACTTCGACACGGACACAATTCCCATCGTTGACGAAAAAAATTGTCCCATGGGAATTCTGGAAAAATTTACAGCCGATCATTTCGTGCACACAAAAATAATCGAACTCAGGCGGAAAGTCGAAAGCATGATGTAAAAAAATCGGTTTAAAAAAATTAAACTTCCGTAGAATTTTCCGCGGAAGTTTTTTTTCGTTTAAAAATTCAAATCAAATCATTCGTCATCAGGAATTAAATTTTGCGACGCGCCCGCCGAATTCCGTGCAAAAACCTGAACGTACAGATCGTTGTTCCGCGCAAAAAGTTTGTAAAAAAATTCGCCGTCCTGAAGCGGATTTATGGCAATGTAATCGAAGTCGTCCAGATCCGCGTGGTCAATTTTGCAGCTCACCGAATCAGTGTCGTCCAGATTTTTTAAGTACGCATCGCCGAATTTCTGCCATTCGTAAGCGTGCTCGGAAAACGCGTAAATTTCAAAGCGCAAATTTTTCCGGTCGATTCTGCTTTCAAAGCGCACTGAATCTTCCGCGTCAAAATCGTCGATTTCCAGAACCGTTGCATTTTCCAGCGAAATTTTCGGAAGCGGTTTCGCGGACAAATCGTCGTTTTTGGAACGCACGGAAATTTTCAGTTTGTCCCCGTCATCAAAAAAAACGTACTGATATTCCACGTCGCGGACAGGAACCAGCGCCAGATTCTGCATCCGCCTTGCCGAAGGAATTTTTATTTTTTCCGAATCGTCGAATCCTTTTAAACTGACCGATGAAATTTTCTGCCAGTTTTGTGCCGAAGAATCCGCGCCGAAAAGTTCAAAATCGTTTGCCTTCATTCCGAAAAATTTTACTTCCACGGATTTCACCCGCTTAAAATTTCCGCCCAAATCCACCGTGCCGAATTTTTTCGTGCCGAACGAATTTTGCGCAAACGCCGCAGCAGCCATCAAAAACAACGCAATGAAACAATTTTTTTTCATTTTGCCTCCCCGTGATTTTTTTTCACTCGGGAAAGTATAGCGGAAAAAGCCGGATTTTCAAATCGCGTTAAAAAGAAAAAGTGATCTTACTCTTCCGAAACAACCTTATATGAGGACGGATCGCAAATAGGCAATTCTTCAAGGGAACTTTTCAAGCGGTTGGCTGATGGTTTGAATGTTACGTATGTAAGCCCTCCTGTGACAACGCCTCCGATGACAGGAACTATTTTTGACACACTTTCTGCAAAAATGATTTTGTTCATTTTCAGTCCGATGCTTAAAGCTATTTTTTTGACAATCGGATACACCATTGTTTTGGTCAATGCTTTTCTCGGGAGAGATTTTACTATTTTTTGAGCTGCAGCTTTAGCAACTTCCTTTACTACGGCTTTCGCACCCGTTACCCCAAGCATAACGCCAAGAAAAGTCAAAAGCTGATTCATAGTGTCATCTTTAATGTTTTCTTCGTTAAGCTCAAATTCGTCAAATCCGTACAGGTACGATAATTTTTGAAGAACCCGTATCATAAATCCGAAATACTGAGCTGTGTCTGCCGGAATGGTCGCTGCCATTGCGACACCTCCGGGAAGTCCTGCGGCAAAAGATATTGCAGACACTTTGTTTGTTTCATAATCTATTACCTTTTTTGCGGCAGCACAAATAAATTCTTTCGGTATTCCTGCGTATGCGGGATTTTTATCCACTGCTTTCCGTATAGTTTCATCGGGAAAATATCCAAACAGTTCTTTCGTAAGAAATTCTTCCCTATCTACCCTTACACCGGGTACTTTCACTGCCAGCCTAACAACATTTTCTACTGCAATTATTCCTTTGTCCATTTTTTCCTCCGTAAAAAAAATCAACAAAGGCACTATAA
>CAZACA010000002.1:0-31483 GCA_964483515.1 uncultured Treponema sp. | reverse complement strand
AGCGGAAAAAATCCAGCGGAAAAAATCCAGCGGAAAAAATCCAGCGGAAAAAATCAGCGGAAAAAATCAGCGGAAAAAATCCAGCGGAAAAAAATCGAGCGGAAAAAATCGAGCGGAAAAAATCGAGCGGAAAAAAATCGAGCGGAAGAAATAAGCGGAAGAAATCAGCGGAAAAAATCAGCGGAAAAAATCCAGAGGAAAAAATCCAGAGGAAAAAATCCAGCGGAAAAAATCGAGCGGAAAAAATCGAGCGGAAAAAATCTGCAAAAAAAAACTGCCTGAAAAAAAATCCAGGCAGCGTATGATAAAAAAAATTATTCGGTGGGTCGCTTCTTCAACCGCTTGCTTTTCAGGACGGCCTGACCTTCGCCAACCTGCTGCTCCATCATGGCGCGCACTTTCAGCGGAAGACCAAAAAGCGTAATGAATCCTTCGGCATCCTTGTGGTCGTAAAGTTCGCCGGTGGTAAACGATGCAATGCTTTCGTTGTAAAGGCTGTACTTTGACGATGAGCCTGCTCCGCGGATTGCGCCCTTGCACAGCTTGAGTTTTACCCAGCCGGTTACGGTTTCTTCGGTTTTGTCAACGAACGCCATGCATGAATCAAAAAGCGTCGTAAACCATTTTCCGTCGTAAATCAATTCGGCAACCTTGATGGAAAGCTGCTGCTTGTAATGGTAAGTGTCGCGGTCAAGGCAAAGATGCTCCATCATTCTGTGTGCAGCATAAAGAATCGCACCGCCCGGAGTTTCGTACACGCCGCGGCTTTTCATTCCGACGCATCGGTTTTCGCAGATGTCCACCAGACCGATTCCGTTTCGTCCGCCGATTTTATTCAGCTCCAGCAGAAGTTTCAGCGCGTCCATTTTTTTGCCGTTAAGTGCAACCGGAATTCCTTTTTCAAATTCGATTTTTACGTATTCGCCGGCAGCAGGTGCTTCTTCAGGAACGGTGGTGTTCTTGAGCATTTTTTTGTAATTCGGTTCGTTTTCAGTTTTTTCCAGTTCCAGACCTTCGTGACTTAAGTGCCAGATATTTTCGTCGCGGCTGTATGACTGTTCTTTTTTCATGGGAACTTCAAGTCCGCGGTCTTCCAGATATTTGATTTCGGCTTCACGGCTGTCCATGTTCCATTTTTCGTCACGCCACGCAGCAATCACTTTTAAATCCGGAGCAAACGCTTTTATCGTCAATTCAAACCGAACCTGATCGTTTCCTTTTCCTGTGGCACCGTGACAGATTGCAACGGCTTTTTCCTGACGCGCATATTCCACCAGAATTTTTCCGATGAGCGGACGTGCAGTGGAAGTTCCCAGAAGATATTCGTCTTCGTAAACGGCGTTGGCTTTGAGTGCGGGCCAGATGTATTCTTCGATGTATTCCTGACGGGCGTCCACAACGTAGCATGCCGATGCACCGGTTTTAAGCGCGCGATTTTTTATCGTCTTCCAGTCGTCTCCCTGACCGACATCGATGCAGACCGCGATAACGTCGTAGTCGTAATTTTCTTTCAGCCACGGAATGATTACGGTGGTGTCCAGTCCGCCTGAATAAGCCAGAACGACTTTATCTTTTTTTGACGATGACGAAGATGATTTCGCCCTGGTCGCCGCAGCCTTTGCAGTTTTTTTTGCAACGGTTTTTACAGTCTCTGCTGCTTCGGAAACTTTTTCTTTAACTGCCATAAACGCCTCTTTTCTGATGATTTTTCATTCCACGAAATTCGTGATTAAGAACGCAGACGAATCTGCATTTTTCCAACGAGAGGAATATACATTTTAATGAATATTTATGCAATACAACTTTCCCCCATTTCCGCGGAAGGAAGGAAGAAAAAAAACGCATTGCCTTGAAAAAAAATTCGCTCTATACTGTTCAAAAATTTTTGGAGGGCGAAAATGCCGATAAAACTGATAGGAATTTTGATGCTTGTAGTTCTTGTTGCGGTGCTGACAGGATTCAATCTTTCCAACCGATGCACCATCTGGTTCTTCCACAACTTTGAAAACATTCCGGTTTTTGCGGCGATTCTCGGTTCGTTTTTGGTCGGCGTTGCAATCACCCTTCCCTTCACTTTTAAAAAATCAGCGAAAGGCGAATCCGCGGAAAAAACGAAAAAATTCAAAAAAGAAAAAAAATCAAAAATTCCTTTCACGCCTGAACAGACCGAACCGGAAAACGTTCAATGAAAAATCTGCAAAAAATTTTTTGTGCGCTTTTAATTTTTTCTTCAGCGTCGTTTGCGCAGAACAAAAAATCCGCCGAAGTTTTAAAAAACGAATCGCTGAAACTTGAAACCATTCAGGATTCCATCGATTATTTAAAATCGAATTTTTCCCTTGCCGAAACTCAGGCCGATTTGCGCTCGATTCTGTATTTCACGGGAACGCTTCAGGAACAGCTGGGGCTTTACACCGATGCCAGTGCAACTTACGCGCGTGCTGCCGGAATTGCCGCAAAGGATGCCGCGAACATGCCGAAAGTAACTTCCGAGCAGCTGGCGATTTCAGCGGTGCGTTCTTCACTTTGCGCCGGAGATTTTGAAACTGCGGATTCCTATCTGAACAGTTCCGTGCGTTCGTCCAAAAATGAAGAAATCGCTGCCATGGCGTCGCTTTATTCCGTCTGGAGTTCGCTGTGCAGGGCATCTTCAGTTCAGGAAACCGCCGATTCAATTTCGCTTCTGAAAACTTATGCAAAAACCGAATCCATGAAAAGCGTAAAAAGTCAGGTGCTGCTTACCGTCTGGTATTTGACGGGGGAAGAAGAATTTGCCGCTGCGTTAAAAAAAGAATTTCCGTCCAGTCCCGAAGCCGCCGTAGTCGAAGGAAAATCGCAGATTATGCGCGTGCCGTTCTGGTATTTCGTTCCGCGGAAAAATTCCGCCGATGAAAAAAAATCTTCCGCAGAAAATTCAGCCGCGAAAAAATCCGCAGACGAAAAAAAAGAAGTTCCGCTTTCGCAAAAACATCCGGGCAAAAAACAGCAGCTGGGACTTTTTAAAGACAAAAAAAACGCCGACGAAATCGTGCAGAAAGCAAGGGCAAAAGGATTCGACGCGTATTGTTACAGCGAAAAACGTGCCAGCGGAACCACGTACTTTATCGTTGCGGTGGACGAAAACGAATCGCTTACCATGGGAAAAAAATTGAAGGACGCGGGATTCGACTGCTACACCATCGAATGACGGCAAAAAAAATTTCAGCGAAAAAAAATACATGAAAAAATCCGCGGAAAGAATTTTTGTTCCTTTCGCGGATTTTCTGTTTTTTAAAAATTTTTTTATTTCATTCGGTGACGAATTCTTTTTTCAGAAACTGCAGATCCAGTTCAGGATAAAGAACGTGCCTTGACAAAAGTGACTGAACTTTTTCCTCCGCGATTTTTTGAACGCTTTCGTCCAGAAGAATTTTTCCTTTCGCGGGCTTTCCGTCTTTTGTGAGTCCGGGCTTCGTTCCTTTTAAAACCATGTCGATGATTCCGCTCACTTCTTCCATGTCGCTTTCGTTCATGCCGAGAGTCGTAAGTCCGGGCGTTCCGATTCTGATTCCGCTGGTCCACCATGCGCCGTTTTTGTCGTAGGGCAATGCGTTTGCGTTTGCAGTGACTCCGCATTTAAACAAAGCCGCTTCAGCCTGTTTGCCGGTGAGTCCGTAAGTCGTTACGTCCACGAGCATCAGGTGATTGTCCGTTCCGCCGGTCTGAAGTTTCATGCCTTTTTTCATGCAGGATTCAGCGAGGGCTTTTGCATTTTTTACGACGTTCTGCGCGTAAGTCCTGTAATTTTCAGAAGACGCTTCACGGAATGCAACTGCTTTTGCCGCAACGATGTGATTCAGCGGACCACCCAGAACCATGGGGCAGCCTTTGTTCACGTAGTCGGCGAATTCTTTCTTGCAGAGGATGATGGCACCGCGGGGACCACGCAAAGTTTTGTGCGTCGTAGAAGTTACCACGTCAGCCCATTTGACCGGATCGAATTCGTCAGTGAAAACTTTTCCTGCAACCAGACCTGCAAAATGCGCCATGTCAACCATGAGGACTGCACCGCATTTGTCTGCAATTTCGCGGAACCGCCTGAAATTTATTTTTCGCGGATATGCACTGAATCCTGCCAGAAGAATCAGCGGCCGGATTTCCATCGCCTGCCTTTCAATCTGGTCGTAATCCAGAAGCCCGGTTTCCCTGTCCACGCCGTACGGATGACTTTCAAACATTCGCGCGCTCACGTTCATTTTGTAGCCGTGCGTCAGATGTCCGCCGCAGGAATAATCCAGTCCCATCAGGCGCTGGTTGCCGAATTTTTTTCTGAGTGAATCGAACTGTTCAGCGTTCATTTCCGCCAGCGATTTTACGCCCAGTTCTTCCAGCGCAGGAGTTTCGATTTTTTTCGACAGGATTGCCCAGTACGCCACAAGATTCGCGTCGCATCCTGCATGAGGCTGAACATAAGCGTAATCCGCACCAAAAAGTTCCGCCGCTTCCTTTGACGAAAAATTTTCCACCGAGTCGATGTTTTCGCATCCGCCGTAGTAACGATGTTCGGGGTAGCCTTCCGCGTATTTGTCGGTGAGCAGATTTCCCATCGCAGCCTGAACATTCAGCGAGCAATAATTTTCGCTTGCCACAAGCTTTAAATGTTTGCGCTGAGTTTCAAGTTCCTTTACGACGTCCCGCGCAATTTCGGGTGCAACGTCGCGCACAAGCTGAAGGTTTGCAACGTAGGCAGTCATGGCAGGATTAAGTTTTCCGCCGCATTCTTTTACGTAATTTTCAAGTGGAGTTGACATTTTTTTTCCTCGATTTTTTTCGGTATGAGCGAAAACGCCCGGCACAGAGTCTATTTCAATTATTTTTTTTCCGCAATATATTTTTTTGCTGAACCGGTTCGCGCGGAAGAAAAAAATTATTCGTTCAAAAGTTTAAGCGTTTATTCGTTTAAGCATTCAAACGTTTAATCATTTGAAAATTTAAAAATCGTTGCGCAGAATTCCGCTTAAAAAAAATCCGATTGTTGAATCAATTTTTTTTTTGTCTTAAAATCGCGCCATCATGAAAAACAGAATCTACCTGAATTCGGACTGGGAATTTTCGCCGTCGTTCGATGAAAAATTTCTTTCGCCGAAATCAAAAACAAAATTTGAAAAAGTAAATTTACCGCATTCAGTTGCAGTAACTCCGTTCAATAATTTCGACGAATCGCTTTATCAGAAAATCAGCTTTTACAAAAAAACTTTCGCCACGGAAAAATCCTGGAAAGGAAAAAAAATTCTGCTCACGGTGGAAGGCGCGGCGCACAAAGCAGAAATTTTCGTCAACGGAATTTTCGCTTCGTCCCACGGATGCGGCTACACTTCGTTTACGGTTGACATCACGGAATTTCTGGCGGCGGAAGGAAAGCAGAATACGCTTGCAGTCAAACTCGACAGCCGCGAATCGCTGAACGTTCCTCCGTTCGGTTACGTCATCGACTACATGACTTACGGCGGAATTTATCGCGACGTTTATCTGGAAATAAAAAACGAAATTTTCATTCAGGACGTTTTCGTAAAAACAAAAGCGAATCATTTTGAAACTGAAATCACGCTGAACGATTACGCAGAAAATTTTTCGATTTTGCAGACGGTAGAAAAATGCGATTCAAAAAATCCGGTAGCGCAAATCAACACCGGAGTTCCGTCGAAAAAAATTCTCACTTCGTCAAGTGCCACGCCTGTTTTTTTCTGGAGCGTCGAGCAGCCGGTTTTGTACAATCTGATTACGCAGCTTGTGGACGGCAAAGGAAAAATCGCCGACGAAAAAATCGTGCGCTTCGGATTCCGCGAAGTAAAATTCGACGAAAGCGGATTTTATTTAAACGGCAAAAAAATTAAACTGCGCGGACTGAATCGTCATCAGTCGTTTCCGTACGTGGGTTACGCCATGCCCAAAAATATTCAGAAGGACGACGCGGAAATTTTTAAATTTCAGCTTGGCGTAAATTACGTCCGCACTTCCCATTATCCTCAGAGTCAGCATTTTATTGACCGGTGCGACGAACTGGGAATTCTGGTTTTCACGGAATTTCCCGGATGGCAGCACATCGGCGACAGCGAATGGAAAAATCAGGCGAAAGAAAATTTGCGCGAAATGATTTTGCAGTACCGAAATCATCCGTCGATTTTTATGTGGGGAGTCCGCATAAACGAAAGCAGGGACGATGACGAATTTTATTCCGAAACGAACCGAATCGCCCGCGAACTGGATTCCACGCGACCAACCGGCGGAGTGCGCTGCATAAAAAACAGCAGCCTTCTGGAAGACGTTTACACGTACAACGATTTCAGCCACAAAGGAAAAAATGCAGGCGTTGCGCAGAAAAACGAAATCACTTCGTCCCGCGGCGGATATCTGGTCACTGAACACAACGGACATATGTTTCCCACAAAAAGTTTCGACACGGAAGAACGGCGGACTGAACACGCGATTCGTCATGCAACGGTTCTGGACGGCGCGGCGGAAGCAGAATTTTGCGGCGGTTCCAGCGGATGGTGCGCATTCGATTACAACACGCATAAAGAATTCGGTTCGGGCGACAGAATCTGCTACCACGGCGTAATGGATATGTTCCGCAATCCGAAAATTGCTTCTGCGGTTTACAGATGCCAGGGCGAGCGGAAAGATGTGGGCGACGTTCTGGAAGTAAATTCGTCCATGAACATCGGCGAATACAACGGCGGCGTTTTGGGCGACCTGTGGATTTTCACGAATGCAGAAAGCGTAAAACTTTTCATCAACGACGTTTTCATAAAAGAATTTTTTGCGTCATCGTCTCCGTTCAAAAATTTAAAATGCGGCCCGATTCCTGTGGACGACACGGTGGGAAATCGTCTAGCGGATGAAGAAAAAATTCCTGAAAAATTCTGCGGCGAACTGAAAGAAATTTTTGCTGAAATAAAAAAATCTTTCGGCGGAAAACTTCCGTTAAAAACTGAAGCGTCCATAAAAAAACTTTCGCTTTTGCGCGTCGCTTCCCGAAAAAAAATTTTTGAACTCTACGGAAAGTACACGGGAAACTGGGGCGGTTCGGCGGCGGTTTACAAATTTGAAGCGTATCGGAACGGACGAATCGTAAAGACGCTCGTAAAATCCATGTGCAGGAATGCATCGCTGAAAATTTCCTGCATGCGGCCGCAGCTTGTGGAAGACGAATCGTACGACGTCACGGAATTTCATGTTTTTGCCGCGGACGAAAATTCAAACGTTCAGCCGTTCTGTCAGGAAGCGTTTCTGGCGGAAGCGGAAGGATGCATCGAAATCATCGGACCGAAAGCAGTTTCGCTTAAAGGCGGAATGGCAGGCGTGTACGTAAAATCCTGCGGAAAAGCGGGCAAAGGAATTTTAAAAATCACCGACTGGAACGGAAACGAAACAAAAATCACGGTGCCGGTGAAAATAAAAAAAATCTGATTGTTCCGCGCGCAAAAAAAATGCCGGCAAAAAAAATTGCCGGTTCTTTTTTTAAAATTCAAATCAACAAAAAAAAATTTAAACTTCATCTGAAAAATTTTTTATTCCGCGGGTCCACGCTTCGTCAACCTGCTGAATGAATTTTCCCTTTTCAGATTTTTCCATGAAAGAAAATTCAAAGGCGTTTTTTACTACGCGACAAATTTCGTCAGGCGAAAAATTCAGATCGTGATAAAGTTTCCAGTATTCGTCCAGAAGCGACGTTTTAAAAAAAGTAGGGTCGTCAGTGTTCAGCGTAAAAGGAATTCCGGCGTCAAAAATTTTTTTTGCAGGATGATTTTTTATTCTGCCCGAAAATTTTTTCAGCAGAAAAACGTTGCTCGTGGGGCACACTTCAAGGGGAACTTTTTTTTCAGCCAGTTCGCGCATGAAATTTTCATCGTCAACGCAGGCAATTCCGTGACCAAGTCGTTCCGCGCCGCACAAATCAAGCGCATCTTTCATGGAGCCGATTCCGTCCGTTTCGCCCGCGTGAATTACCGTGTGCAGTCCGTTTGCCTTTGCCTTCTGAAAAACTTCCGCGAAATCTTTTGCCGGTCCTTTTATTTCGTCGCCGCCCAGACCGATTCCGATTATGTCCGGATTTTTTTCAGCCAGAACCAGATCGAGATTTTTCATGGCGTTGTCGAATCCGAACGAACGGCTTACGTCGATTAAAATTTTTACGGTGCGTCCCGTTTCGTTTTTGATTTTTTTTATCGCTTCGTCAATGACCGAAATTATTTCGTGGAAACTCCAGCCTTTTTTTAAATGCGACGTGGGACTGAAAAAAGTTTCGCAGTAGACGATGTTGTTTTTGTTCAGATAATTTTCAAAGTCGCCGAACAAATCCGCGAGATCTTCGATTTTTGAAAAGTAGGATTGAATCGAAATGAACGAAGAAAGAAATCCGGGCAAATCTGTGTAACCGAAAAGCGCATCGAGTTCGCCTCCGGAAAGTTCCCGACCGAAATTCCGCGCGTAGACTTTTTTAATCGTCCGCCTGTCCAGCACCGCTTCCTGGTGAACGTGAAGTTCCGCCTTCGGGATTGATTTTAAAAATTCACAAAATTCTTTCTTCTTCATGCGCTCATTATATCACAATAAATTCAAAAAAACAGAAAAATCATGAAATTTCAAAAACTTGACAGCGTAATTTTTCCATAGTATTTTTAATCATCGATTACAAAAATCAAAATCAGAAGGAAATTTTATGTCGAAAAAAATCTACGCAGGAAATTTAAGTTACACCACCACCGCCGAAACGCTCACGTCACTTTTTGAAAAATACGGAAAAGTCGTTTCGTCCACAATCATCGTTGACCGCGACACAAGCCAGTCGAAAGGATTCGGTTTTGTGGAACTGGAAGACGACGCAGACGCAAATCGTGCCATCGCTGAACTTTCGGGAAAAGAAGTGGACGGCAGAAAAATCCGCGTGAATTATGCGGAAGAAAAAAAGCCTGCCGACAGAAGCGCAGACGGAAGAAAAAATTTCCGCGAGCGACGCTGAATTTTTGACGGGGCGAATCCATGGGTTTTCTTCCAGAAGAATTTTCGGAATTTTTAAGTGAAGGCTGCGACAGGGCGGATTTCATTCAGTCGTATCTGGAAAAAAACGGCGTAAAATCCGACAGAATCGTTTTGGAAAATAAAAATCACATTCTGGTGCAGTTTCCGTCAGCAGCGTACAATCCGCAATTTAAAACAAAAACCGTAGTCGCACACCACGACAGGGTTGCAGGAAGTCCGGGCGCAAACGACAACAGCGCGGCAGTCTGGTGCCTGATGAACTGGGCAATCTGGCTGAAAAATTTTCCGGGCTTTCACAACGTGCGGATTTTTTTTACCGACGGCGAAGAACTCGGCTGGAACACCGGCGTAAAGGAACAGGGCGCATTTTCCATTGCAAAAACTTTTCAGCGGCTTGGAATTACGAACGATGACGTTTACGTTTTCGATTCGTGCGGACGCGGCGAAATTCCGGTTCTTTCACGAAGCGGAACGACACAGATGGCGGGCGAAAAATTCAAACGCGATTTCAACGATTTATTTTTGCGCACACAGGAAATTCTCAGGCGTGCCACAAACGGAAAATGGATGACGCTCCCGGTTCCGTACAGCGACAACGCATCTTTTCTTGCCTGCGGAATTCCGTCCGTTGCCATAACTTTTCTTCCTGCCGATGAAGCGTCCCTTTACGCGCGGAAAATCAACAGCGACAAAAATCTCGAAGATGCCGTAATGAACCGCGAATCCTCCAAGGCAAACCGGATTCAGAACAACATTCCCGATTTTTCCTACAAGGAACATCTGCCTTTGACGTGGCGACTTTTTCATTCCGCGAAAGACAGCGAAGATTCCCTCACGCCCATAAGTTTTTCCGTCATGGAATCGATTTTGAAAATCCTCACCGAATCTAAAGTTCCCAAATTTTAAATCAATTTTTCCGCGGAAATTTTAATCGTTCATGTTGGACAATTTAAACGCGACGTTTTTCATTTCGTTCACGGTGCCGGCGATGGTTTTTGTGGAAAGCGCAAAACTTTCTATGCCCGAACTGATTTGCCTGAGCGTAATGACAATCTGATTGAACGATGCCGTCTGCTGTTCGATTGTTCCCGTAATTTCGCTCGTCTTTTCGTTGGTGGCGTTGGACGAATCCATGATTTCAGAAAATTTCGCTTCCAGTTCTTTTGTCATCACCGATTCGTCCTGAATCAGAATCGTATTTTTTTCCGCGGACTGAATCAAATCTTTTGACGCGCTCTGAATCGTGTCGATGTATTTTTTTATTTTGTCGATGGAGTCCATGGTGCTGTTGGCGAGGCGGCGGATTTCGGTGGCGACAATGTGAAAGTTGCGGCCTTCCTTTCCGTTTGAAATTGCTTCCAGTTCCGCGTTGAATGCAATAATTTTCGTCTGGTCGGAAATGTCTTCGATGATTTTTACGATGTCGTCGATGCTGTCGATTTGTCCCGCGAGTTTTTTTATTCCGTCGATTACGATTTTGTTTGACGAATTTATGTCCATGAGCTGCTGAATATTTTCTTTAAGCAGATAAAACGCTTCGGAAACTTCGTACTGCGTGGAATCGATTCCCTGGGAAACTTCGGAAATCCGGTTCGATACATTTTTTGAAAGGGAATTGGAATCTTCCATGGTGCTTAAAATTTCCTTTACGTCGCCATTCTGTTCCGTGGATGAAGAAAAAATTTTGTCGGAAATTTCTGAAAGGCTTTCGGTGGATTGCAGGACGTTTTTTCCAATGTCGGAAAACCGGCTCATGATGCTTTCGTAGTACGCGATGATTTTTTTCAAAAGAAAAACGTTGTACTGAATCTGGTCGGTGCGGCTCGTGCGGAGTTCCATGTTGGAATTTCCCGTGAGCAGAAGTTCCGTGGAGCAGTCGCGCAGAAGAACCGTGTTGCGTTTCATGTAATTGTAAAAAATCAGCGCAAGAAAAACGATGATTGCAACCTGAAACGCCGTAGAAAAAAGTACGCGCACAATTAAATCCCTGCTGGTCATGGGCGTGTTTTCAATGTTGATGTAGCCCTGCTTTAAAATTAAAAACGAAAGAATGTTTGAAAGCACGACGGGCAAAAAAAGGAAAAGCATAATCCGCGAAAAAATCGGAATGCCGAACCACTGCTTTTTTTTGCCGAAAAAATCTTTGTGCTCCACGTCGTCTTCGGAAATTCCCTGAATAATCAGTTCTTCCGCGTAGGAATTCGTAAGTTTTTCAGTGTAGGAAAAAATTATCAGCGACGAAATGTAGCAGCCGAAAACGCAGCAAAAATACGACACCAGAACCATGGAAAGCGTCAGGTCGATGTTCGGAATGCGGTAGTACAAAATCGCCAGAATTCCCGTGGAAGTGCAGGTAAAAACAAAAATTTCACGCGCTTTTTTTACGGGAAATTTTACGAGCATTTTGTAAAGCACCGTCCGGTCTGCATCGGATTTTATTTCGCCTTTTTCAAAAAGTTCGATTCCGTTGTCGACGCTCCTGGACGAAAATTTATTCAGCACGGGCAGAACCACGAAATGCGCAAAAATATAAACGGCCATAAAACTGATGAACGCCCACAAAACCTGATTCACGGTCATCATGGAAAAAAACGACGTAAAAACAAAAAAAATCGCCGAACACGTAAACGTTATCAAAATCGTGTACATATAAATTTTGTGCGAAAATTTTACCGAGCCGTTATTCATTTTCTTCCTCCTGCGCAACGGAAACATTTATGGATTCAATCTGATTTACATTTTCCTGCAAACTGCGCGACGTTTCGATTAAAGTTTTTGTGGAAACCGAAATGTCCTGAATGCTTGAACTGATCTGGTGCAGCGTGTTTACAATCTGGTCGAATGCTTTTGTCTGCTGTTCGATGAGATATTTTATTTCGTTGGCGGAACTGGAATTCGCTTTCGTGGAATTTGAAATGTTCGTAAATTTGTCGCCCAATCCCACTGCCAGTTCCGTTTCGTGTTTTATGAGTCCCGTGTTTTCCTCCGAAACTTTTATGAGCGACGCTGACGATTCCTGAATGCTGTTGATTCGTTCCTTGATTTCGCGCGTACTGTCGATGGTGCTGTTTGCAAGCCGCCGGATTTCCGTGGAAACGTTTTTGAAATTTTTGTCTTCGCCCGTTGCCGTTACCGCTTCAAGTTCCGCGTTAAATGCAATTATTTTTATCTGGTCTGAAACATTGTCGATGATGTTGGCGATTTCCCAGATGGAATTTATTTTGTCGTTTAAATTTTTTATTCCGCTGATTGTTACTTCGTTTGCGTCGGCGATGGTCGTAATGGAATCCAGCGATTTGTCCAGAAGTTCCGAACCCGAATTTACTTTTTCAAAAGTTTCGCGCGCAATGTCTGCAACTTCGTTAATCCGGTTTTCGATGTTGTGGGAAAGTTTGGTGATGTTTTCCATGGTAGAAACGATTTCCTTTATTCCCGCGGATTGTTCCACTGAAGTTGATTCGGCTTCGTTGGAAATTCGCACCAGGTCGTAAATGGACTTGTTGATGGTCTTGGCAAATTCCGAAGTCTGAAAAAGAATTCCGCGGAACATGGCAATGAGCTGATTCGCCAGAAAATGGTTGTACGCGAATTCGTCGGAAAGGTCAGTGTCAATCTGATTGATTTTTGAAAATCCGGTTTCGTTCATTTCGGTGAGCGCCGCGGACATTTTGTCGTTTTTGGAATTCACGTCGAAGTAAAAAAACAGAATCGAAATGAAAAGAATCAGCGCGTTCAAAATGCAGGTGTAGGACATGGATTCAATCTGCAAATCGCGGAAATCTTTTGAAAGCACCGAACCTTCAAAATAAATTCCGATGAAAACAATGGCGCAGTTGATGAAGCACGTAATCAGAAACGGAAGCACCACGTAAAGCAAAATTTGCGCATTGATTTTTACGCCGAAAATTTTCTTTTCCATGACATACTGCTTTTCGATTCCGGCCTTGATGATGTCGCCGGCAATGGACGAAACTACGCTGTTGCAGATGTTGAATCCCACCACGAAACTGAAATAAACGCCGAACATTCCTTCGATGAAAAAAAGCAGGCACGTATCGATTTTTAAATGCAGCGAATAAAACATATACAGCACCAGAAGCAAAACGCCTGCAAAAAAATAAAACGCCGTCATTCCTGCCGTGTAAAACGGAAAGCGCATGATTTCTTCAAAAAGATGAGTCCGCTCGCCGGTGGTGCTTTTCATTTTGTAAAAATTTTTTACGCGCTCCGAAATTTTGTGGTAGCACAAATGGTCGGTTAAAAGCGCAAAAGTAAACTGGCAGAAAACGAAAACCACAACGAAAATTTTCAGGAGACTTTTTAAACGCGAATAATCCACGCGCACGGAAAAAAACGTGTACGCAAAAATTACAATCGCCGCCACAAAATCCGGCAGAAAACTTTTTAAAATCACTTCCCTTTCAAAATTTCTCATCTATGACCTCCGTCGCAAATTCGCATAAAAAAATCTGTCCGCGCTTTTGTAAATTTTTTTTTCACGCCGAACCTCCCTGATTGTTGTATTTACTGTTCAAGTTCAAAATGTGTTCAGAATTTTCCCGCAGTTTTTCGATTGACGCCGCAACTTCCCAGGTGGACGTATTGAAAACATTTACGCTCGCACTGATTTTTAAAAGCGTATCGATTATCGTTTTGAACGCCGAAACTTTTGAATGAATGTCCGCCGAAATTTCCGCCGAATTTATTGTCGCCGCGCCCGCCGTATTTTTTATGTCCGAAAAACGGTTTTCCAGCTGCGAAAGAATTCCGTTGCTTTCGTTAATTTTTTCCACGCAGATTTCGCTGTCCTTCACGAGTTTTTTTCCGTCGCTGGTAATTTCCTGAACCGTGTCGTAAATCCGCGCAGAAAATTCCATCAGGTTATCAGTGAGCGTCCTGATTTCCGTGGCGACTTTGTTGAAGTTCAATCCTTCCAGACTGATGCTGTTGGAAACGAGTTCTGCATTCAGCGCGACGATTTTTATCCGCTCCGAAATTTTTGAAATGCTGCTTACGTTTTCCTGAATGCTGTCGATTTCCGCGGAAAGCGCCTTTAAATTTTCCGATGAATATTTATTCGATTCCACGATTCGCTGCAACTTGCTCCGGTTCTTTTTTATGTCGTCAAAAATTGCATCCACGGATTTCAGCGTTTTTGTGGAAACCGTTATTGCCTCGCTGAAATTTATTTCCATTTCTTCCGAAAGTTTTTTTTCGTTTCCCATGGTCGAAAGAATTTCTTCGATGGTCGTCAGCTGAAACAGAACATTGTCCTTAGTTTCGCTGGAAACGTCGCAAAGCCGCGCAGAAGATTCGTTTATTTTTTTGGACGCTTCACCGTTCGCCTTGATCATGGAATCGAAAAGCAGAAGCGTATTGTTTACCAGCTGCATGGCGTAAGAATTTTCGTCGGACATATCCACGCGGAAAAGATGATTTTTGTCGATTTTTTTATTTTTGATCTGCACCAGCGATTTCCGCATTTCCCGCGAATAGGAAACCATGCGCATATAATAAATGCAAATTATGGCAATCAGCAGAACCGCGTTCACACAGGTCGAAACTGCAAAAAGATAAAACGGATACGATTTTTTCAGATTGAACAGAACCATGAAAAAAGTCAGCGCAAAAAATCCCAGCGACGGAATGACGATGCAAACTGCATAAACGAAATTCATGGAAAAGCCGAAAAATTTTTCGTTCCGCGCCGAATCCGTTTCCTGCTCAATAATTTCCTTTGCCGCGCGGCTTGCATCTTTTTCAAACAGAAAGAAAATAAAAACCGCATAAAAATACGAAATCGCAAAATAAACCATAAAGAAAAAAGCGATGTCATGCACGGGCAGAAGCAGAACGAATTTAAAAAAAAGCGAATGAAGAATTCCCAAAAAAATAAAAAGCGAAAATTCCATAAACGCCTTGTTGAACGGATGACGCAAAATTTTCTGCAAAAGATTCCGTCTGTCTTCCGCGGAACAATCCGAAGTTTTGCAGAACAAAATTGCATCCCGAATTCGCAGCGTGTAAAACGAACGGATAAAGCACTGAAAAAAAATCACGAAGCAAAAAACAAAAACCAGAATCGGCAGCGAATAAAAAAGCGAAAAATTTAAAGCCACCGACGAAATAAAGGCGCTGTAAAAAGTAATCAGAAGATTCAGCACGATGTCCGTGGGAATCATCAGAATAAAAAGCGAAAAATTATTCCTCAAAAAAGATTTTAAATTTATTCGTCTGTGCCCTTTCATTTTTTTCTCCGGTTATTTTTCGTCCGCCGTTACGAAGCCCAGGTTCGCGGAAACTTTGTTCAGTTCGGAAATTTCTTCGCCGATTTTTTTTGACGACAAAGAAAATTTTTCAAAGCCAGAATTTATTTCGTGCAGCGCGACATTTTCATTTTCAAAAGATTCCTGCTGATCTTCCAGAACTTCAAAAATTTTTTTCAGACTTTCAGCCATCACGTCGCAGGAAAGATAAAGTTCCTTAAAGTTGCGTTCGAGTTTCGTGTAAAAATCGTTTTCGTCCCGACGCCGCTGAGTTTCCGCTTCGTTGGAAATTATCAGGTTGTCGCAGTCGTGCTGAACCAGTGAAACTTTCGTTTTAATTTCCGCCGTGGAATTTTTTATGCTTTCCGCCAGCCGCAAAATTTCGTTGGAAACCACGTGGATTTTTTTTCCTTTTTCGCCGGCAACAGTCACTTCCAGTTCCGAATTGAACGCGATGTTTTTCGTTTTTTCCGCGATGATGTTGATGCTGTTTAAAACGTCCCAGAGTTTGTCGATTTTTTCGCCGAGTTTTTTTATGCCGTAAATCGAATCCAGATTGGACTGAATTATTTCCGACATTTTTTGCACGCCCGACGAAATCAGTTCCGAAACCAAAATCGAATTTCGTTTTGCCTTGAATGCGCTCTGCTGAAGTTTTCCGATGTGCGTTAAAATTTTTTCGTGCTGAATTTTTTCGCTTTCCATTACGTCGATGCATTTTTGAACGGACGCGGATTCCGTCACGGAAATTTCTTCAGTTTTTTTTGCCAGCGCCGAAAGTTCCGAAAGTGACGACAGAATCGATTCGCCCGACGACGCCGCATCAAAAGAAATTTCGTGCAGAAAAGAAATCAGTTCGTCCACTAAAAAAATGTTGTACGAAAAATCGTTGCTTAAATCCGACGGCAAAAAAGTATTCATCTGTTTTTTCAGCGTCAGGTTTTCCAGAATTTTTATGATGTTTTTTGTGGCGGAAAAAATCTGCTGCTGAAGATAAGCGCCCGTTGCAATAAAAATCAGTGCGTTAAAAACCGACGTGAACGAAAGTCTCCGCAGAACAAAAGCGTTTTCAGCGAATCCGTCGAAAATCATTTTGGCGAAAAAAATCTGCATGAAAATTAAAAACACCACCGGCACGATGCAAAAAATCAGCACGCGGAATTTCAGCGTCGGTCCGCACAAATTTTCGCGATTGATAATTTTTACATCCACGCCCTGACTCAAAAGCCTGGTGATGTTTCTGGAGCAGAGACGTTCCGCGTAAGAAAACGACTGAATGAACGAATTGAAAATTCCCACGCAGCTTGCAAACAAAAAATAAAAAAGCGCGCTTCCGGTAATTTTAAATTTTAAAATGACTGAAATAATCGGCAGTGCTCCGGCGATTAAAAAAGTGAACGAAACTTTCGTGGAAATTTTTTTGGGACAGAGCAGAAGTTTTTTTACGATTTCCGTCCGTTCCGCGGAAGAAAGAAGTCCGTCGTCATTTTTTTTCAGCGCAGAAGAAATTTCCCGCGTAAGGATTCTGTTCGTGTGAGGCGAAATTCCGAACTGCGCAATCACCGCCACCGAAAAAGAATAAAGCGCAAAAAACAAAAATTCTTTTTTTGACATCTGCACAAAAATTCCCGACGCCACAAAAATGTACAGAAAAAAGAAAACCGCGCAAACCATATTCTGCTGCCGGCTTACGGTTTCCATCTGCGTCTCAAAATCTTTTTCCAGTTCAAAACTAAAATCTTTCATAACTTTGTCCTATTTTGAAGTGAGCGTCACTGAACCGTCCCAATTTTGCGGTCGTTCTGCGGAAAAATTTTTGCATCGTTCCAGAAGAACTTTCGTGGACAAATCGTTCGGATTGAGGATTTTTGCAATTCTCAGATAATCCTGCGCGCCGAAAAAATTTCCCACCACGTACTGATACAAACCTTTGCGATAATTTTCCAGAAAGTTCGCGGAATATTTTTCCTTGTTCCAGTTGATTTCGTAAATTGAAACGGGCACGGTTTTTCCCAGAACTTTTACGTTGTCCAGGTGGCGCAGGTCGTAGTCGAAATTTTGCGGCAGGTACGGTTCTTCTTCCGCGTCTGCAAGCGCATCTTCAATGTCTTTTTTTACCGAATCCGTTACAAGAATCGGCGTTCCGTAGACTTTCGTAAGATTTTCGATTCTGCACGCAAGATTCACGTCGTCGCCGATTACCGTGTACTCTTTTTTTTCTTCGCTGCCGAACGTTCCTGCGATGGGAGTTCCGTAATGAATTCCGATTCCGACTTTAAACGAAATTCCGTCGGGCAAAGTCAAACCGCTCGTGTCCATGTGCTCCACTTCCTGCATCATTTCCACCGCTGCATTTGCCGCACGAAATCCGTTGTAATTAAAACTTTCCGGCACACCGAACAGCGCCATAATTCCGTCGCCCATAAATTTGTCGATTGTTCCGCCGTGCTTTTTGATGATTTCGCCCATCCGCGAAAAATACCGGTTTAAAAAACTGACCACCGCTTCCGGTTCGTTGATTTCGCTGATTCGCGTAAAATTCCTGATGTCCGAAATTAAAATTGCAACTTTTCGCCGCTCGCCGATGGACAAATCCACAAAAGTTCCGCCGTTTACAATCCGGTCGATTACCTTGCTCGGCAAAAATCTGCTGAACGCCGCCTTCATTTTTTTTTCTGCATCCGTGGATTTTTTCAGCAGAATATTTTTTTCCACGACGGGCGAATAAAGTCCCGCAACAAAATCGATCCGCTTTTTTACCGTGCCGCTGATGTTTTTTATTCCCGACGAAGCCACGTGAATTGTCAGCGGAAAACCTGCGTACGGATCGCTCGGAAAAATTTCGTAATTTTCGAGTTTTAAATTCTGATTCATTTCGTCTTCTTCCAGCGATTCAAACATGGTGGATTTTTTCCAGTTGAAGTCACGCCGGTTCGGATTGCGGCTTTCAAAATCGTCCTGACAAATTTTTCTGAAATCGGTGAAATCGGCTTCGGACAGATTGTCGCTGTGATCGTAAAATTCCACAAGCGGATTGTCGTCGATGATTATGCCCAGCGCGTCGTAGTTAAAAATTCCGCGGAGAGAATTTTTTATGTTCTCCAGAAACTGCTCCACGTCCAGCACATAACTTTTTGCCTTGAACGCATTTTTTATCATGTACAGTTCAAAAAATTCTTCGCCGAAAGTTTTTGTCAAAAGCTGAATGATGTCTTTTTCGCTGACGTTCTGATTGTACGCTGATTTTGATTCGCCGTATTTTTCGCCCGAAGACAAAATCGTGTTGTAAAGAACGTGCAGATTTTCAGGCGACGGAACATAAAATCCGTCCACGCCGAAATTTTCGCTCCAGATTTTTGATTCGGCGACTTTATCCGCGGAACACAAAATGATGACGGTATTTTTTAATTCTTCAGTTTTGCGGATGGCGCGGGAAAAATCGTAGCCTGAAACGAACGAAAGTTCCGTGGAAACAATTACGCAGTCGGGCATTTCGCGGAAAAAAATTTCCATTGCTTCGATTCCGTTTTTTGCGCAGGAAATTTCAAAACCCGATTTTTTCAAAAATTCCGAAAGAAGATTTCTGATTGTGTCCGATTCCAATGCAATTAAAATTTTTTTTACTTTCACCTGCAAATTTCCTTTACGATGTCCAGAAGGTTGCCCCGTTCAAAATCCGATTTGATGATGAACGACTGTGCGCCCGCTTCCATGAATTTGCTTTTTTCAAATTCGTCGTATGCGCCCGAAAGAACTACCACGGGAATTTTCGCGTACTGTTCCGAATGCCGCATATTTGACAAAAGCGTCCGTCCGTCCATGCGCGGCATATTGATGTCGGTAACCACAACATCGATTTTATTTTTTTCCAGTTTTTCCAGCGCTTCCACGCCGTCCGCTGCCGTTTCCACCAGGTATCCGTCCGCTTCAAAAATCGCCTGTTCAATCTGCCGCGTCGTAAGGGAATCGTCCACCACAAGAATTCTGCGGGCAACTTTTTTATTTTTAAGCTGAAATTTTTTTACGTCGTACACAACCAGATCTTTCATGCGCTGAATTATCCACGGAACGGTAAGAATCGGCACGATGGAATAATTTTCGTCGTACACCACGCCCTGAAGCGAATTCATTTTTTGCAGAATTCCGGGCAGCTGATTCACGATGACGTTTTCGTTCTGCTGAATGGCGTCCACCACAATGGCAATCCGGTTTTCCAGATATTCCAGAACCACCACGGAAAAATTTTTTTCCACGCGCTCCGTTTCCAGAATCGACGAAAGCTGATAAAGCGGCAAAAGGCTGTTGCGGATGTTGATGTAAAGTTTGTTCTGCATGGAAATTATATTTTCTTCCGACGACGTAACGACTTCCTGAATGTAATGGGACGGAATCATGACTTTTTCGTTTCCGGTAATCACCAGAAGTCCGCGCTGAGTTGCAAGTGAAAGGGGAATCGTCAGTTCAAACGTGGTGCCTTCGTCCTTTTTTGAATTGAGCTGAATTTTGCCCTTGATTTTTTCCATGCACGTGCGGACGATGTCCAGTCCCATTCCGCGGCCGGAAACTTCATTTGACGACGAATTCGTGGAAAATCCCGCCATAAAAATAAATTGACGCAAATCGCGTTCCGAAAGCGTTTCAAGTTCCACGCGGCGATTCTGAAAAAGCTGAATTGCTTTTGTGCGCACCCGTTCGTAGTCGATTCCCTGCCCGTCGTCCTTTACCGAAATTATAATCCGGTTAAAAAATTGCGTGGCATGAACTGAAATCGTTCCCTTCGGATTTTTTCCCAGCGCCATTCTTTTTTCCGCAGGCTCAATTCCGTGGTCGATGCAGTTCCGCACAAGATGAATCAGAATTATCCGCAGCTGCTCCAGAATCACTTTGTCCACCATGAACGCAGTTTCGGGAATGTCCACGTCGATTTCCTTTCCCAGCCGGATCGATTCTTTTTCGATTTCGATTTTCAGCGGAGACAGAACGATGTCCAGCGGAAGCATTCTAAGCTGAAAAATTTGTCGCTGCGTTTCAAAAACCGTTTCTTCCACGCCCACCAGTTCTTCTTTTAAAACGCGAGGCAATTCTTTTTTTTGTCCCGATTTTTTTTCTTCCGCGAGCCGCTTTTCAAAAAGTTCAATCTGATGCTTCAGCCGGAACTGCCGCACAATCAGATTGTCGTAGGACTGAATTATTTCGTTGATTTTTTTTATGTCGACTTTTACCGAAGTAATTTTTTCAAAGGAATCGTCGCCGCCTTCCTGTTCGCCGAAAAGCGTTTTTTTCGCGCCGTCAAATTTTGTTTCCGATTCTCCGCTTTTTCCCAGAACGTCCGGGTCGAAAAAATATCCCTGTGAAGCGCGCCGGCAAGTTTCAATGTAAGGCGAAGGGTCCACGTCATCCGCCAGAGTTTTTTCGATTACGTTCAGGCACGACTCCAGAAATTCCGTAATTTTAAAAACCAGTTTGTTGATGTTCGTAGTGAATTCGTATTTTTCGTCGTACAGGCCTTTAAAAACGTCTTCAATGCTGTGCGTCAATTTTTCGACGTTGGAAAAATCCAGCATCCGCGACGAACCTTTTATGGTGTGGAACAGCCGCAGAATTTCTTCGATGATGCTTTTGTCTTTCGGATTTTTTTTGAGAGAAACGATTTGCGAATTTATATTTCCAATGTATTCGCGGACTTCGGAAACGTAGCCTTTCACGAAATCGGCTTTTGAAAACGCCATTAAAAAACTCCCCAAAAATCTTTAAAGATTCTCCAAATTGCGCCTGCATATTTCCAGAAAATATTCCGAGCTGAATTTGTCCAGTGCAAAATTATAGCACACTTTTTTATTTTTTAAATAGTCTTCAAGATTTTTCAAAGCCAGCTGAAAATTTTTCGCGCTTTCCTTTTTGTTGCCGAGCCGTCTGTTCGCCAGTCCGAGCAGAAGAAACGCGGGCCAGAATTCCCTGTCCAGCAAAGTCGATTTATACAAAAGTTCCGCAGCGTTTTCGTATTTTCCGCGGACGAAAAAAATGTATCCTTCCAGAAAAAATTTGCTCACCAGATTTGAATTTTTAAAATCGAATTCCGAAACGATTTTTTCCGCTTCCTCCAGACGCTGAAAATCTAAAAGCGCAAAAATTTTTCTGTAAAGATTTTTTAAATTTTCATCCGGCTCATCGATTTTTTCCGCGGATTTTTTTTCAGAATTTTCGCTGATGATTTTTTCCGCGGATTTTTTTTTCGGCATGGACGAAACGTATTTTTTTAAAAAACCGAAATTTTCTTCGCCGCCGATTTTCCGCAGATAGTAAACGTTTTTCCAGTTTTCTTTTTTCAGCGACGACGGAAATTTTATGGCTGAAATTTCGCTCATGGAAACTAAAAGCACTCCGCCGGGTTTCAGCGCCCTGGACAATTTTGAAAGCACGTCAAAGCAGGTTTCTTCCGAAAAATAAATGCAGACGTTCCGCAAAAAAATTAAATCCACGGAATTTTCGGCAACGGGCAAAAAATAAAAATTGTGCAGATTAAATAAAAGAATTTTTATTTTTTCCAGAACCGATTTTTTCACTTCGATTTTTTCGCCGTCGAAATTTGCAAACGCGTTTAAAAATTCGTGGTAACCGCTTCCGTCGCTGCGCAGACTTTTTTTCGTGTAAATTCCACTGCGGAATTTTTCCAGCGCTTCCGTGTCAATGTCCGTCGCCAGAATTTCAGGCACAAGGGAACACGACGAAGCCAGCGCAAAAAGTGAAACCGCCTCTTCCCCCGAAGCACACGCGGCACTCCAGATGGAAACCGACGAATCTTTCAGTGACGGGAAAAATTCGTTTTTTAAAAAATCGAACTGGGGCGACTCGCGGAAAAAATACGTTTCGTTTACGGTGGCGCAATTTATCAAAAGCGAAAATTCGTGGGAAGAAGTTTTTAAAAAATCAGCGTATTTTTTTTCGTCAAGGGAAAGTTCCGTGCGACGCGACCGTGCAAATTGTGAAACGAATTCTTTCTGCAAATCGCTTAAAATAATTCCCGAATGATTTTTTATGAGCGCGAAAATTTCTTCGTCGATTCCGGTCATGGACAGAATTCCTCCCCGCCGAAAATCGAATTGATGTACTGCGGAATTTTTTGAATCGGTTTTACGCAAGTTACGCCGCCTGCATCGACTGCCGCTTTTGGCATTCCGAAAACCGCGCACGTTTCTTCCGCTTCCGCCACAACCAGTCCGCCCGAATCTTTAATCCGCCTGCATCCCTGTGCACCGTCGCGACCCATGCCCGTCAAAATAAGCGCAATGCATTCCCGTGCAAAAATTTCCGCGCACGAAAAAAACATCTTGTCAACGGCAGGCTTAAAAAAACAAACCGGCTCGCCTTTGTCCAGAACGACGGACACTTCGGATTTTGATTTCCGCGCCAGGCACAAATGACTTCCCGACGGAGCAACGTAAACAGTTTCGTTTTTTAAAATTTCGCCGTGCCGTGCAAGTTCAACTTTTTTTCCCGTGGAATCCGAAAGCCATCTGGCGAATTGCGAATCGAACTGCGGATCGATGTGCTGGGTAATTAAAATCGGAACGCGGACATTTTTTGAAAGCCCCGACAGAATTTTCTGAATTGCAACAGGTCCGCCCGTGGAAGCGCCCACTGCAAGCACCGAATATTTTTTTTGCAAAAGCGAATCTGAAATTTCTTCTTCGGATTTTTCTTCCGCGAAAATTTCGGTTTTTAATTTTCTCTGACGAAGCGCGAATTTTCTTTTTTTCTGCGACTCTGCAATTAAAAAAAATTTCTGGCACAACGTATCCAGCGCATTTTTCGACATGGTTGCCAGATCGGGTTTTTCCACGACTTCCACGATTCCGACTTCCAGGCTCCGGTAAAAAATTTCCTTGGAATGTTCCGTGGTGAATGCGACGATTGCAGGAAAAGATTTCTGCATGATTTTTTCCGCGGCTTCGATTCCGCCCATAATCGGCATGTTCAAATCCAGCACGATTAAATCCGGCGAAAGTTCATTATTTTTTTCCACAGCCTTCGCGCCGTTGTCCGCAGTTCCCGCAACGAAAAATCTTCCGTCGTCGTTCAAAAGCTGGCAGAGCATGGAGCGAACCACCGCCGAATCGTCCACAACCAGAACGTTAATCATTTTTTTTGCTCCACCAGTCAAAAAGAATTTCAGGATTCAGCAGCACGGAAAAAATTCCGCCGGAAAACGAAACCGATTCCACGCCCATTTTTTCCCAGAAAATTTTCAGCGCACCGCCGGGAGTTTTAAAATTCGTCAGGTCGCAGAGCAGAACCTGCGGAAGGGAAGACGTTACGATTTTTATTTTGCGCGAATCCATGAAAAAAACTGCGGATTTTTTTTCGCATGAAAAATTTTCGTCCAAAAAAAATTCGCTTAAAAAATTTTCGTCCTGAATTTTTTCGTCTGAAATTTCTTCGCCGCCAAAAAAAATTTTATCGAAATTCAATTCTTCTGCGTCGTCAAATTTTTTTTCTACCAGCGGAGTTCGTCCCAAAACTTTTTCGTGGGGCAGAAGAAAAACGTACTTTCCGTAATTCAGGCAGACAAACCAGTCAGACTTGTTCAACGTCCTTCCTCACTTTTGAAAGGATTGCGTCCACATCCAGAACCGGCGTGATGAACTGATCGATAAAAATTGAATGTGAAAAAAAACTGCCGTCGTTTTTGCTGGAAATTTCCTGAATGATTACATCTGCGTCGCTGAAAAATTCGTAAATTTCGCTCACCTGAATTGCAACTTCGCCTTTGTCGTTCAGCACCAGAAAAAGATTTTCCTGAGTGAAATCCAGATCGCGGATTTTTGCAAAGTCCACCACAGCGTAAGGTTTTCCGTAGAAATTTAAAACGCCGCGAATGTACTGCGGAACAAAAGGCAATTTGTAAATTTCGCCGTTCCGCACGACTTCCTTTACTCTGGACGATTCCACGGCATAGTAAGCGTAATGTGAAGAATTTTCGCACGCTGATTTGAACACAAGATAAGTTTTTGCGGTGCTTTCTCCGCTGAAAGAAATGTCATCGATTTTTATTTCGTCGTCCACGATTTCGTCGTAAATTACATCACTCATGGCACAATTATATTCCATGTTTTCTCGAATTGTAAATAAAAA
Source organism: uncultured Treponema sp. (assembly GCA_964483515.1). GTDB lineage: Bacteria > Spirochaetota > Spirochaetia > Treponematales > Treponemataceae > Treponema_D. The sequence goes on along the minus strand of CAZACA010000002.1, from coordinate 7,064 downwards.
CTAAAATCGCCGTTCCGATGATGATGACGTAACCGATGACGCTCCAGACGTCGGGAAGCTGATGCAAAAAAACGAATCCAAGAATCGCCGCAAAAATTACGTTGGAATAATCGTACACGGAAATTTTTGAAGCAGGCGCATTGAAGTAAGCGTTGGTCATTCCGAATTGTCCGCACGCCGCAGAAATTCCCGCACCGAGCATGATTAAAATTTGCCGGACGCTCATGGCTGAATGAAAAAACGCAATGAACGGCAGGGCAAGCACGCACGAAAAAAGCGAAAAAAATGCAATGATCAAATTTCCGCAGACGTTGTACGAATGAAGTTTCCGCACGAAGCACGACGCGAATCCTGCACCCACTCCGCCCGCAAACGCAAACACCGCAGGAAAAACCTGAACGAAATTAAAAGTCGGTTTTATGACGAAAAGCGAACCGGCAAAAACCACAAAAAGCGAAACGGCGGAAAACAGATCAGGCTTTTCACCCAGAATAAAAATGCTTGCAAAAACCGCAGCAAACGGCGAAGTTTTGTTCAGCATGGCAGCGTCCGAAATGTTCATTTTTCCCAGCGCATAAAAATTTCCGAAGATTCCCAGCGAACCCACCGCTGAACGCAAAATCAAAAATTTCCATGCACGCCGCGGAACCGCCAGCACCGATTTGTCTTTTTTCGCCTTTGAAAGCAGAGTTCCCGCCGCAATAAAAAATGCAATTAAATTTCTGAAAAGAGTTTTCTGCACGAAAGGAATTTCGCCCGCTTCACGAACGCAAAGTCCCATCACCGCAAAGCCGAACGCGGAAAACAAAATCCACAAAACGCCTTTGCGCAAATTTTCGCCGTTTTCGTTTTTTTCCATGACGGAATTATAGCCGAAACGCGGACGAGCGCAAATTGAATTCCGCGGATTTTTTTTGTAACATTGCGCAATGACAGAAAAAAATTGGACGGTGCAGAATGAAATTCGCGTGGACGAATTTCTGCGGAAAGAATTGCCGGTTCTTCTGCACGCTGAAATTTCCCGCGGAAAAATCCGGCGCTTCATCATGAAAGGCGAAATTTTCACTGCGGCAGACAAAAATTCTCCGCGAAAAATTTGCAGGAATCCGTCGTTCATCCTGAAAAAAAATTCCAGGATTTTTGTACGCATCGATGAAGAAAAATTTTTTTTTGAAAAGCAGAACGATGACGCGGAATTTTTCGTAACGCAAAAAAATATTCTGTTCGAGGACGAATTTTTCATCATCGTGGAAAAGCCTGCATTTCTGCCCACGGAAAAAACTTTCGTTGCTTCGCGGAAAAGCGCGCACGACGGCGTAATCGAATATCTCTGGAAAAAAAATCCGCAGCAAAAAAATCCGCCTTACGCAGGAATCATGCACAGGCTCGACCGGACGACAAGCGGCGCACTTCTTTTTACAAAAAGCCGGACGGTAAACAAAGACGTTGCAAAAATTTTTTCGTCCCATGAAATAAAAAAAATTTACGCGGCAGTCTGCACCATAAAAAATCCGGCGGCGATGAATCGTCTGGAAGAAAAAAATTTCAGCGTGGAAAATTTTTTAAAGCGCGTTTCAAAAAAATCGGAGCAATGCAAAATGGGCGCAGTGGAAAAAAATCAGGGCGGCGACTTTTGCAGGACGGATTTCAGCGTGAAAAAAATCAGCGGAAATTTCGCGGCAGTGGAATGCTTCCTGCACACGGGCAGAACGCACCAGATTCGCGCGACACTTTCGTCCATCGGTCTGCCGGTTTTGGGCGATGAACTTTACGGCGGAAAAAAATTCATCCGCGTAATGCTTCACTCAAAAATTCTGGAATTCGTTCATCCCGTAACAAAAAAAATCGTTCATGCAGAATCAAATCTTCCCGCGGAATTTTCAGATTTTTTTTAGTCGCCCCAATCTTCGTTTTTTAATTCGTCAACGGTGCGGAGCCAGCTTTCGTATCGTGCTGCGGAAATTTTCTGTTCGTCCACTGCAAGCCGGATTGCGCAACCTTTTTCGTGCGTGTGCGTGCAGCTCATTCCGAAATTGCATTTTCCCAGAAACGGAAAAAAATCGCGGTAGTACAGCGCCAGATCTTCTCCGCGGATTCCGTAGAGCTGAAAACTTTTTACGCCCGGTGTGTCGATGATGTCAGCCCGCGCATCTTTTCGTCCGCCCACCAGGGATTCGTTCAACTGAAGATGAATCAGCGTGCCTTTTGTGGTGGTGTGCGTTCCCTTGCCGTATTTTTTTGAAAGGCTTCCGGTTTTTAAAACCACGGTGTTGTCCAGTACGTTGATGATGGAACTTTTTCCCACGCCGCTTTTTCCGACCAGAGCGCAGAGTTTGTTTTCCATGAAGTTTGCAAGTTCTTCGATTCCTTCGCCGGTTCGTGCGCTGCTGCGGATTACTTTGTAGCCGATTTTTTCCCAGTCGCACAGACGTTCCTGAAATTCGTCGCTTTTCGATTCGTCCAGGTCGTATTTGTTGCAGACGATTACGGGCTGAATTTTCTGGCATTCCGCCTGAGCCAGTGCACGGTCAATGAATCGCGGCTGAAAATCGGGCTGAGCGGGCGTCGTAACGATTAAAAGATAATCCAGATTGCACGCCAAAACCTGCGGCTGCCGTTTTTTTATGTTCCACCTGACGAATTCGTTTTTGCGTTCCTGCGATGAAAGAATCATGCCTTTTTCGTCTTCAAGCGTCTGATCGTCCAGCTGAACCAGATCGCCGGGCGCAAGGGGATTGTAGTAGCCGCTGCTCGACTTTAAAATTTTTCCTTTGATGGAACACTCGCGCACCAGACCGTCGCTGCATTCAACTTTAAAAACGTTTTTACTCCCGTCTAAAATCAGTCCATTCATAGCCGAAAGTAAAATTAAAAAATCCCCAAGTGTCAAGAATCGAAAAAAAAATTCCGCGGAAAAAATCATGCGGAAATTCCGCGAAAAAATTTCGGTGAAAAAATCGTGCGGAAATTCTGCGGAAAAAATTTCGATGAAAAAAAAATCCGCCCTGCATGGCAAGACGGATTCGTTTATGTGCGGAATTTTAGAAACCGTATGTGGCTATGAAAACTCCTGCTGCAATCGCCGTTCCGATTACGCCTGAAACGTTCGGACCCATGGCGTTCATCAGAAGGAAGTTTGACGGATCGTACTCCAGTCCCACTTTGTTGCTTACCCGCGCCGCCATCGGAACTGCGGAAACTCCTGCCGAACCAATCAGCGGATTGATTTTTTTGTCTTTGGGCAGGAAAAGATTCATCAGTTTTGCTACGAGAATTCCGCCGGCAGTGGCAACCGCAAACGCAAGCAGACCAAGCACGATAATTCCCACGGATTCCTTGCGCATGATTTTTTCGGGCGTCATCTGGCTTCCCACACCAAGCGAAAGAAGAATCGAAACGATGTTCATCAGTTCGTTTTCCATGGTTTTTGCCAGTCTGTCTGCGGCTCCGCTCTGCTTTACGAAATTTCCCAGCGAAAGCATTCCGATAAGCGGACAGGCAGGAGGCAGAAGCAGAATCGCCAGAACCAGAAGCAGCATGGGGAACAGAACTTTTTCGGTTTTTGAAACGGGCCGAAGCTGCTCCATTTTTATCATGCGTTCTTTTTTTGTCGTAAGCGCTTTCATAATCGGAGGCTGAATCATGGGAACGAGCGCCATGTACGAATACGCCGCCACCGCAATCACCGCCATCATTTCAGGAGCAAGTTTTCCCGAAACGTAAATCGACGTAGGACCATCCGCGCCGCCGATAATCGAAATCGCCGAAGCCTGAAGCATCGTGTAATCCGTGCCCAGAAAAGCGTTCATCAGCGCCACACCGAAAAGCGTAAAGAAAACGCCGAATTGTGCCGCACCGCCCAGAATCGCCATTTTCGGATTTGCAATCAGCGGACCGAAATCAGTCATGGCACCGATTCCCATAAAAATCAGCATGGGGAAAAATTCGTTGCCTACGCCTGCGTTGTAAATTATGCTCAGCATTCCGTGAGGCGGATTTCCCATGCCTGCGCCCGGAATATTTACCAGAACGGTTCCGAATCCGATGGGAATCAGAAGCAGCGGCTCGAATCCTTTTCCCACGGCAAGATAAATGATGACGAATCCGATTACAATCATCACCAGATACTGCCATCCGGGAACATTCGCTTCTTCAAACGGACTTTCTTCTTCCGCTTCAAGCAACGCTTCTGCCTGCGCTTTTTCCTGAGCAATTTCATCCGCGGATTTTCGATGAATCATCATGTAAAGTCCCGTGGATTTTCCGATGTTTTTAACGAATTTGGAAAACGAAATGTCGTATTTGCCGTTCCAGTTTTCCGTGCCTTTTATTACGCGGACCATGTGCGGTTTTACTTCGGAACTTTGTGCAAATGCATTTGATGCAAACGAAAAAACTCCTGCCACCGCAAGAATCGCCAGCATGATAAACGCGATTTTCGTATTGGTTGTTTTTTTTGTATCGGGCATAAATTCCTCTTAAAAATTAGTTGATTTCGGCAACGGTCTGACCGTTCGTAAGCTGACTTCCTGTCGCCGCCACAAAATGAACTTTTCCTGCAACGGGTGCCTTGATTTCCAGTTCCATTTTCATGGATTCGATGATTGCCACGTTGTCGCCTTTTTTTACTGCCGAACCTTCCGCCACAGCCGTTCTGAGGAAAACTCCTGCCACCGGTGCATTGACTTTTGTTCCGCCTGCCGAAACCGGAGCGGATTGCGGTGCACTCTGAACCGGAGCAGCAGACGGAGCAGCCTGTACGACCGGAGCGGAAACTACTCCGCCGATTGACGCGAGAACCTGACCGTTCTGTACCTGGCTTCCTGCCGCCACGGAATAATTTATCGTTCCGTCAACCGTCGCCTTTACTTCCAGTTCCATTTTCATGGATTCAAGCACGATTACGGTCTGACCTTTCGTAACTTTTGTTCCGTTTGCAAAGCACTGCTTTAAAAGAGTTCCTGCAACAGGTGCCTTTACGTCCACTCCGCCCGCAGAAACCGGTGCTGAAACAGAAGCAGCCGGCGCTGAATTCGCTTCGCCCACAGTTACGCTGTAAGGAATTCCGTTTACTGAAATGGAACCGCTGCCATTGGAAGTTACGCTGTACGGAGTTCCGTTTACCGTAATCGTGTAATTTCCGCCTTTTGATGATGACGATGATTCCGCGGAAGGAACTTCTTTTTTCGCGAAAGTTTTTGCTGCATCCACCGGACCGTTTGCCCTTTCCTTGAAAAATTTCGGTGCAACTTTCGGGAACATGGCGTAAGTCAGAACATCTTCCACTGAACCGTTTCCGCCGTTTTCAGACGCTTCCTTTACCATTTTGTCCCATTCCGGTTCGATTTTGTCGGCAGGACGGCAGGTAACTACTTCTTCCATGTTGTTCTGCTGAAGGGCTTTTTTTACCAGATCCTGATCGGCTGCGGCAGGAAGTTTTCCGTATTTTCCCACCAGAAGATCGCGGAATTCGCCGGTCATCCGTTCGTATCGTCCAAAAAGAACGTTGAAAACAGCCTGAGTTCCCACGATTTGCGAAGTCGGCGTTACAAGCGGAACGTATCCTGCGGCTTTCTGAACTTCAGGGAGTTCCTTTAAAACTTCGTCCATTTTATCCGACGCGCCCTGCTGCTTGAGCTGACTTTCCAGATTTGAAAGCATTCCGCCCGGAACCTGCGACAGAAGGATTCGCGTGTCTGCACCCAAAAACGAAGATTCCAGCGACGAATAATGTTTACGAACTTCGCGGAAATACGAAGCGATTTCGAGCAGCGCCTTTGTGTCCAGACCTGTGTCGTATTCGGTTCCCTTGAGCATTTCCACAATCGTTTCCGTAGGCGAATGAGAAGTTCCCATGGACATTGACGAAATTGCCGTGTCCAGAATATCCGCGCCCGCTTCCACTGCCTTGAGGGAAGTTGCAACGGAAAGTCCCGTAGTAGCGTGAGAGTGAATTTCCACGGGAAGATCGCAGGCTTTTTTTACCGCAAGAACGAGTTCGTATGCTTCGTAAGGCTTTAAAAGTCCCGACATATCTTTTATGCAGATTGAATCCGCGCCGAATTCAGCGTAAGTTTTTGCCAGGTCCGCGTAAACCTGCGTCGTGTGAAAAGGCGTTACCGCGTAAGAAATTGCCATCTGAACGTGCTTTCCGGTTTTTTTGGCGGCTTTTGTTGCCCGTTCCAGATTCCGCGGATCATTGCACGCATCGAAAATTCTGAATACGTCGATTCCGTTTTTTGCAGCGGTTTCAACGAATTTGTCCACGACATCGTCAGCGTAATGGCGATAACCCAGAAGATTTTGTCCGCGCAGAAGCATCATGATTTTGTTGTTCGGCAGTGCGGCGTGAAGTTTGCGGAGTCGTTCCCACGGATCTTCGTTTAAAAACCGGATGCACGAATCGTAAGTCGCTCCGCCCCAGCCTTCCACAGCCCAGTATCCGATTTTATCGATCATTCCGCAGGCAGGAAGCATATCGGCAGTTGTCATTCGCGTGGCATGCAAAGACTGATGCGCATCACGCAATACAAGTTCAGAAATTCCAACTTTCTTAGACATAATTAACCTCGTTTATAAAAATTTTTTGGTGATTTGTAAAAGATTTATTTTTCTTCCAGCGCGGCAACTATGGCAGCAACGACGGCTCCATTGTCGGCAGAAGGGACAGGCGCAGATACGGAAGCAGAAACTTCTTTTGAGGCAGAATCTTCGTCCCACTTCATCGCATGAATGAAGGCATGAAGAAGCGTCATCGACAGAATCATAATAATCAAGAATAAAAAAACAACGCCCATTCCCATCAAAGTAAGAATTCCACTTTGACCGAGCATTTCAGAAATCGTCATAATTCCTCCACGAAAAAAAATCGAATTTTTCCGCATTTTAGCGAAAACGCGCTCAGTATAAATAATAATTGGAATTATTACAATAAATTTGAAATTCAATTTTGCCCGCCGAACGAAATTTTCCGCGTAATTTTTGCGTTGATTTTTTTGCAACGAAATTTTTTCCGCTGAAATTTTTGCGTCGCTTTTTTTTGCACTGAAATTTTCCGACGAAAT
>CAZACA010000001.1:24746-37456 GCA_964483515.1 uncultured Treponema sp. | reverse complement strand
TTTTTTCGTTGGTGACGATTATTCCTTTCGGCGTGAACGTTATCGGCGTGCTTTCGCTTACCTTGATTTCGCTTTTTTGAATCAGGTTGAGCGATTTGTCGTACCGTCCCAGATTCCAGCCGTCGTCGCCTTCGATAACGCAGTAATAGTTGCTTCCGTTTGCCACGAGAACCGAATGTTTTGAAACTTTTTCTTCGGATTCTTTCTGAATTTCCATTTTGTACGCGTCGATGAGGCAAAGTTTAACCGTTCCCTTTGAGTCGCCGCAAATTGCCATGTAGAACGTCGCGTTTCCTGAAGTTTTCGGGAAAGCAGCCCCCGTTGCAATGTTCAGAACTGCATCCTGCACGGCGATTATCGTTCTTCCGCGGATTACCTTTACGGGCGATTCCTTTACGAGCTGACCCGTGGTGGCATTCACTTTTACCAGCGAACTCAGATAATCGTTTTCGTCCACGACTTTCAGACCGATTACCGTGCCGTCTTCAGCAACCTTAAGTTCCTGCTGCAAAACTTCCTGCTGATCCCTGGCGATTTCTGCGCGCTCTTTCTGGGCTTCGTCCTGCTTTTTGTCCGCGGCTTTCTGCTGTTCTTCGGCTTTTTTTGCTGCGTCATCGGCTGATTTCTGCTGTTCTTCAGTTTTTTTCTGTTCGTCCTTTGCAGATTTTTTTGCGTCGTCGGCTTCTTTCTGCTTTTCGTCAGCGGTTTTCTGTGCGCTGTCGGCTTCTTTCTGCTTCTGGTCGCTCTTTTTTTCAGCCTGTTTTGCTTCTTCGGCTTTCTGCCTGTTGTTCGGATCGTCTTTTGATGCCTGTTTTGCTTCGTCCGCCTTTTTCTTTGCGTCGTCGGCTTCTTTCTGCTTCTGGTCGGCGGTTTTCTGCGAACTGTCCGCTTCCTTCTGCTTCTGGTCGGCAGTTTTTTCAGCCTGTTTCTGCGCTTCCTTCTGTTCGTCCAGTTTCTGCTTTTCTTCCGCAGCGGTTTTTGCAGATTCCTTTGCCTTTTCGCCGGCTTCTTCGGATTCGCGCTCCTTTATGTCGACCATATTTTTCCGGTCATCGATTCCCTTGTCATCTTCGCCGCGCATGGATTCCACCACGTTTTTGTCGCTGATGATCGATGTGTCCACGGAAGAAAGTCCGCCTTCAGAATATTCTCCCAGCGGAATTACGATCTGCGACGCGCCCGGCCATTCGCTCCATTTAAGTGAAAGTCCGCATTTTTTCGCGTCCAGATTCTGCGTTACGATTTTTTTGTATTTTGAATTGAATACGTCGATTTTCTGCCTGTAAACCGCATTGTAAACCGTCGTAAAAGTCGCCACGGTAGCAGCATCCCGCGGAGAATAACCGTACGCCGACTGAAGGTACGACGCAATGATTCTGCGCAGGTTCCTGATGTGGTCAACGGTTGCGTTTGCGTTGATCGTAATGATGTCCGCGTCAAGTTTTCCTTCTTCGGCAGGGTCAACGGCGTGGATTACGGTGTACTTTTCGTTTGCGCCGAAAGTTCCTGCGTTACCGGTTCCGGCGTTTTTCAGCCTTTCACCCAACGACGAACCGATGGCACTGATGGACGCAGCCGATTCCACAACAGAATGCGGACCTTCGTAGTTTTCAAAGACAACCGCACCTTCGCCACCTGCACTGCGCAATTCCGCTTCGTTTACGCTCTGGGCAAATGCACCCAGAACCATGCCGCACGAAAAAAATGCAGCGCAAAAAAACGACTTCCTATTCATAAATCCTCCGAAAAGTTTTCCTCATGAAAAACTCTTTTCTTTTATAAAAATGCATTCTACCACCAAATCCGTTTAAATGCCACAAAATTGGCTTCAGAATTCCGCTTCGATGACTTTGTCCAGCGTTTTCAGCGCATAATCTTTCGTTTCCCTGTCGAACTGCGGATAAAGCATGTAATTCAAAATTTCGTGTCCGCGGCGGAAAAAAAGCGGCCTGCCCATGAACCGGCAGATGGAATACGTTGCATCCGCGATTTCCTGCAAAAGTTTTTTATCGTTTTTTCCTGATTTTTTTACGACGGTTTCCAGCGCACCCAGAAGCGTTCCTTCAGGGTCAAATGCAACTTCGCCTGCCGTGTGGACGAGGGGAACCAGAAGCGACCGGTCATCAGTCCGTTTTATGAGCGACGCCAGCTGATTTTTGTTCAGGACGATTCCCGCGCATCCTTCCAGTTCCAGAAGCCTTAGGCAGTATTCCGGATCCGTCCTGAAATACGATTTTTCCGAAAAGCCCGTTCTCGTTCCGCCCGTCATCTGATCGCTGAAAAATTCGTTCAGTTCGCCGCACAAAATCGTCATGTAATTTTCTTCGTTTCCGCCGAAATCTCCCGAAGCGAATTTTTCCTTCATTTCGTATTCCAGGTCTTCGTAAATCGCCCTGCCTGAAAAAGCCGACGACCTTTTTTCCGGTTTTGCGTATCCGTAGTACGTCATTTCCTTTTCGCGGAATGATTTTTTCGCGGAAGAAAGATTCAGCCTGGTCTGATAAATTTCAAGCGCCCAGTTGGAAAGGCAGAAAACCGCATCCCCTGAATCCGTGGCGTAAAAAAAATTCCATTTTTTCTGCGGATTGAATTTTATGCTCCAGGAAACGCTTCCGTCCTTCTGAAAACAGCCTGCACGCTTTCCGTCCGAAAGAACGAGTCCCTGCGCCGTATGAAAAAATTGCGTCACTGAAGAAAATTCGCTTTTTACCGGAAAACTGCTTTTTTCCCTTCCGTTCGACGTGTCAAAATAATGAATCCTGCTTTTCGTTATGACTGCCGCCTGCGATGAAGAAGGATCCGCGGAAAGTCCCGTTATCGCCGAAATTCCGGTCAATTCCGAATTTGACGTCCATTTTGAATACGCTCCGCCTGCCGAAGATGCGCAGAGTCCCAGGCTTCCGTCAGTAAACGCCAGAAGAATTCCCTGGGTGCATTCAGAAAGCGCCGAAACTTTTCCTGAAAAAACGATTTCTTCCTTTTCTTCGCCGAAAATATCGAATCGTTTTGCTACGGATTTTCCGTTTTCCGTGCGCGAAAGAAAAATCAGGATTGACGAATCGTTAAAAATCGCCGCGGGAAGCGAAACGTCCTGGTCTTCCGTGGAAATTCGCCATCGACGGACGCCCTTTATTCCGTAGCACGCCAGGTCGTTTTTTCCCCTGACGAAAATCCTGCCGTCCGCGCCGCAAAGCGGAGGTTCTTCTACGGAAAATCCGCATTCCGCGCTCCAGAGCACCAGCCCCGACGAATTCATGAGTCCGAGCCGCGAATCTTCAGTCACTGCCAGAACCATGTCCGACCACGCCGCCGAAATGAATTTTTTCAGCCTGCCGATGAAACTCCGCTGCCACAAAAGTTTTCCGTCGGGAGAAAAACCGTAAATCTGCTTTGAGTCGCCTGCTGCCACGTAACCGTAACTCGTCCGCACCGGCTGGCACAGAACGTTTCCGCCCAGAACCGAAACCTGCGACGGACTTTCTTCTGCCAGATCGATTTCCCTGGAAACGAATGCATTTTTTTCCGCGGAACAAAAAAATCCGCCGAAAACGAATAAAAAAAATAATGCAGCGTATGATTTTTTAGACACTTTTCTACAACTCCAGTTCCACAAGGCTTTCAATGTGGCTCGTCTGCGGATAAAAATCCAGAAGAAACACGTTTTTTATCCTGTATCCGCCGCGCAGAAGAATTTTTACGTCACGCGCCTGTGTGGACGGATTGCACGAAAGGCTTTTTATGACGGGAATTTTTGACCCGCACAGAAAATTTGCAACGCTTTTTTCCATTCCGCTTCGGGGAGGGTCGGCGAGGGCAAAATCAAATGCACCGGATTTTTTCATGCAGTTTTCCGCGTGATATTTTGTCCAGACTTCTCCGGAAACGCCGTAACTTTCGTGATTTTTTCCTGCGAGATTCCGTTCGGCAAAAACTACCGCGCTTTTGTTGTGCTCCACCATAACCGTTCTGAAAAAATTTTCCGAAATGAACCGCGAAAACACGCCGGAACCCGAATACAGATCCAGTGCATTTTTTCCGCGGCCGTCAGTGGCAAGGGGAACGGTTTTTTCAAGGATTTCCAGATTCGACTGAAAAAATCCACGCACGTCAAACGCAATTTTTTTTCCGCAGATTTCCACTTCGCATGAACACAGGGGATTTTCCACCGTGCCTTCGTAGCGCTTTTTTTTCCGCGGAATTTCATGCGCTTTCTGCTGAATTTCTTCAGGTGCAATGACGATTTTTTTTTCCGCGCAAATCCGCCTGTCACCAAAAACGTGAATTCTTCCTTTCGGACGATTTTCAAATTTCGTTTCGGAAAGATAACGGTTGATTTCTTCAGTAGCGCAGGGACAATTTTCAATCTGTACGACGGAACCGCTTTTTTTTCCCATCAGGCCGCCGTCGTGAAACTGAAAACGTGCCCTGTATCCTTTTTCCGCGCCGGAAATGACCTGAATCCGCGGAAGGCTGATTTTTTCCCGGGCGAACGATTCGGCTAAAATTGACGCACGGAGTTCCTTCTGAAAATTTCCGCTGATGTGCTGCATGTTGCATCCGCCGCAGATTCCGTAGTAGGGACAGAACGGTTTTACGCGGTGAACTGACGGCGACAGAATTTCGGTGATTTTTCCGCGCAGAAAATCTTTCCGTTCTTCCACGACCTGCACGCGGATTTTTTCACCGGGAATTGCAGACGGAACGAAAATTGTCTTTCCGCCGGTTTTTCCCATGCAGTCTCCGCCGAAAACCATTTTTTCCACAACGATTTCTTCTTGCATTGCAACACTATACAAAAAAAAAATGCACCTTTCAACGAAAAGAATTTTTTTGTTCCGTCAGAATTTTTCCTCCGCTTCTTTCAGCGAACTGCACAGAATATCCGTGTTTTTTAAAATTTCTTCCGACGGCTGAATTTTATCGGGAATCATTACGGTAAAAAGTCCGGCATTTTTTGCGCTTAAAATTCCGTTGGGACTGTCTTCGACGGCAGCGCATTTTTCGGGGGGAAGGGAAAGGCTCGTGCAGGCGATGCGGTAAATTTCGGGATGCGGCTTGGAATGTTCAACCTGGTCGCCGGTCGTAACGGTTTCAAAAAAATCGAAAAGTCCTGCGTTTTTCATCTGGCGCTCAACGGCTTCCTTCCGCGTGGACGAAGCGAGGGACAGCCTGTATCCTTTTTTTTTCAGCGATTCCAGCGCTTCCGCGGCAAAGAACATTTTTTTTATTCCTTTTCTGCGTTCGAGTTCGGCGAAAAACTGCGAAGTCCTGTCCATGAAAAATTCCGCTTCGTTTTTTCCGCCCAGATTTTCCGCGAGAATCCGTTTCGTGTCGTTTTTATTCGTGCCGAGGCATTCCGCGTAAATTCTGCTGATTTTTTCGTCCGTCCATCCGCTTTCCTTTCCTGCAAGAATCCACGTTTCAAGGCACAGCGATTCCGTGTCCAGAAGCACGCCGTCCATGTCAAAAATTATTCCTTCGATTTTCCGTTCCATGAAAAAAAAATACGGCAGAAAGCACGCGAAAGTCAACGCGAATTTTTTTGCCAAAATGTTGAATCTCCTTTGCGATTTATATATAATTGTGAATAGTGAAATTCCACAAGGGGCTTTTGATGGAAAAAAATCGTATCGCTGAAAATCTGGAAATCGTGCGGAACGAAATTTTCGCGGCGGAAGAAAAATCCGGCAGAAAAAAGGGCAGCGTAAAACTCTGCGCAGTATCGAAATTTCATTCCGCGGAAGAAGTCCGTGCGGCACTGAACGAAGGGCAGGTTCTTTTCGGCGAAAACCGCGTTCAGGAAGCGTATGCAAAATTCGGTCCGGCTGAAAATTCCCTGCGCGGAAAAACGAAACTGCACATAATCGGAAGCCTTCAGACAAACAAGGTAAAAAAAGCGGTGGAAATCGCGGATTGCATTCAGTCGGTGGACAGGGAAAATTTGCTCGCGGAAATCGAAAGGCAGTGCGCAAAATTGAACAGAAAAATCGAAATTTACTTTGAAATCCATACGGGCGAAGATTCAAAATCGGGATACGTTTCCAGGGACGATTTTTTCGTTTCGCTGGAAAATTTTGAAAAAGGACTGTATCCGCATCTGGTTCCGCGGGGACTGATGACGATGGCTCCCTTTACCGCGGACGAATTTCTGGTGCGGAAATCGTTTTCTTCGCTGAGGAACCTCAGGGACGAATCGGCGAAAAAATTTCCTTCGGCGGAACTCACTGAACTGAGCATGGGAATGAGCGGCGACTTTAAAATTGCCATAGAGGAAGGAAGCACCATGGTCAGAATCGGTACGGCAATTTTCGGCGAAAGAATTCCGTCATGAAAAAAAAATTTCTGGTTCTTCTGGCGGCTTTTTTTCTTGTTTCTGCTGAAATCCGCGCAGAAGATTCCGCAGATTCAGCTGAACCGCTTCCGTATTCTCCTGATGAATTTCCGCAGTGGTCAAAGGATTTGCGTCGGCTTGAAATCGTTTCGCTGGGTTCCGTGCCTTTCGTGGCGCTGAGCGTTACCCTCGGCTATGGAACGTACCAATATTTCAGCGGCAAAACTGATACTTTTCCGAATCCCTTCGACAAAAGCGGTTCGTTCGGCGAAGGTGAGCAGATGAAGATCTTTTTTGCGTCGCTTGGTGCAGGCGCGTTTATCGGAATTTCAGATTTTTTTATAAACATCATAAAACGCAGCAGGGAAAAAAAAATTTTATCTTCCCGGAGCCAGATTGTAGTCACTCCCAGGGGGGAAGAGGATGAAGAACCTGAACAGGAGAAATAAATGTCTTTTTTCAGCAGTACAGTCCCCGTCGACTACAGGGGAGAAGAACGCCTTGACAAATATATAGCGTCTCTTCCAAACGGCATGAACCGGAGCAAACTGAAGAGCGGCGTTACGAGCATTTTCGTCAACGGAAAAAAACAGAAACTTTCTGCAAAAGTCAGGGCAGGCGACATAATCGACGTGCAGTGGGAAGAAAATATTCCTGAAAACATTGAACCGGAAAATATTCCGCTGGAAATAATGTATGAAGACGAAAACGTCTGCGTAATAAACAAAAAGCAGGGCATGGTAACGCATCCTGCCGCAGGAAACTGGACGGGCACGCTGGTGAATGCGCTTTTGTTTCACTGGGGAAGGCCGGCCGTTCCTGAACTGAAAAACGAATGCGATTCAAAAATTCTTGCCGCACGCAGACCGGGAATCGTTCACCGCCTGGACAAAGAAACTTCGGGCGTAATAATCACGGCAAAAAATCGTGATGCACAGGAATTTTTAAGCCGTCAGTTCCGGAACCACAAATCCATGGTAAAGGAATACATTGCAATCTGTATGGGCCGTCCGCCTCATCGCGAAGGAACCGTTGCCACGCAGATTGTCCGCGACCCGAGGGAACGAAAGCGTTTTAAAGCAGTTACGGGTACGGATGAAGGAAAATTCGCCGAAACGCAATACAGATGTATCTGCTGTTACGGAGAATATTCGCTGATGAAAATCCGCATTCTTACGGGCAGAACTCACCAGATACGGGTACACATGAAATACCTGAACTGTCCCATTCTGGGCGACGGAATTTACGCCAGGCCGGACAAAAAATTTCCCGGGGCAACTCTCATGCTGAATGCGCGGCTTTTGAAAATCCAGATTCCGGGCAAGGAAGAGCGCGTAGTTTTCAGGACAAAAACACCTGAAAGGTTCGTGGAAGTAATGAAAATTTTGCAGCGCGACTACAGGCGCACGATAATCGACAGATGACGGATACAGAAAAAAGGATACAGATTGTGGCGCCTCCCTCGGAAAAAAATCCGTTCATTGTCTTTTACAAGCCGTCCGGAATTCCGAGTGCTCCGCTGTACGAAGGCGACGAAAGTGCGTTTACCCAGCTCGCAGAAATTTTTCCGGAAATTCTTAAAATCCGCGGAAAAAAGCAGATTGAAGGCGGACTCCTGCACAGAATCGACACGGAAACTGAAGGACTTTTGCTTTGCGCCGCTACGCAGAAAAGTTACGATTCATTGTCAGATTCGCAGAAAAACGGGCTTTTTAAAAAAAAATATTCCGCTCAATGCGACTTTGTGGAAAATTTCCGGCAGAAAGTGCAGGGATTTCCGCAGCCTGTTTTTACCGAAGAATCAGAGAACTGTATAAAAAAGTATACGGTAAAATCAAATTTCAGGTCTTTTTCAGAAAAAGGAAAATCAGTCCGTCCCGTAACGAAAGATTCTGGAAAAGCCGCGCTGAAAAAAGCGTCTGAAAAAACATACACTACTAAAATCGTCATGAACGGAGATCTTCTTGCGGACTGTTCAATCGCGGAAGGTTACCGTCATCAGGTTCGCTGTCATCTGGCATGGCTTGGTTTTCCCATAAAGGGCGACGCGCTTTACAATCCGCTTTTTGACGGCGAAAAATTCTGCTTCAGGGCGTACTCAATTTCTTTTCCTCATCCGCTCACGGGCGAAATCGTGGAATTCAAAGTGTAGGCTGATTTTTTTTCGCGGTTGGGAATTTTACGGTTTATTTTAGTAGACAGAATCTGCCTTAAAGGAAGTTTCGGAATAATGCAGTTCATCGGCTTAAAACACAATTTTTTTTAATCAGAACGCTTCGATTTTTTTGCAAATTTATTTTTTACTTCTTTTCCGGCGAAAATTCTTCATTTGTTGAAAAAGACGGATTATTTTTGTATACTTCCCGCATTACGATTTTTCCTGAAGGATTTTGGATTTTTCTGACTTTTTTTGGGGATGTTTTTGAGGGAACCTGTCGTGTTTTTAAAAAGTCTTGAAATATTTGGATTTAAATCTTTCGCCGACCGAACTTACATCAAATTTGCAGACGGAATTACGGCTCTTCTGGGTCCGAACGGCTGCGGAAAAAGCAACGTGGTGGATGCAATAAAATGGGTTCTCGCGGAATCCAAGGCGAAAAATTTGCGTGCGGAATCCATGGAAGACGTAATTTTTAACGGAACCGAATCGCGCCCGGCACTTTCCATGGCTGAAGTAACCCTTACCATTGCCAACGAAAACGGACTTCTGCCGCTGGACGATTCTGAAATTTCCATAAAACGCAGGCTTTACCGGAACGGCGAAAACGAATATTTCGTCAATGCGGCGCAGGTAAACGCTACGTACGTGCGGAAACTTTTCATGGACACGGGCGTAGGAAAAGCGGCGTATTCAGTCATGGAACAGGGAAAAATCGACCAGATTCTTTCGTCCAAACCTGAAGACCGACGCTATCTTTTTGAAGAAGCGGCAGGAATTTCCCGGAGCAAGGCTGAAGTTGCCGATGCAGAACGCGAACTGGAAAAAACCCGTGCAAATCTGGCGCAGATAAAAATCGGTCTTGAAGAAACGAAGCGGAATTATGAAACGCTGAAAGTTCAGGCTGAAAAAACCGAAAAATACCGCAAATTTCAGGACGAAAAATTCGGCTGCGAACTGGACATCCAGCTTCTGAAACTGAAGGATTTTACGCAGAACAAGGCACGTCACGAACGCAGCAGAACCGAAGCGGAACAGCGGCGCGCACAGATTTCCGGTGAAATCGACGAAATTCTTGATACGCTGCAGGTGAACACCGACAAAATCAGGGAATTTCAGGAAAAAGTCGACCTGAAGCAGAAGGAAGTCATCAGAATCAGTTCGGACCAGTCGGGCAAAAAAATGCTTCTGCGGCAGCTTCACGAAAATCAGAGCCGCGTAAAGGAAAAAATCGGTCAAATCGAAAACCGAATTAAAAACGTCACGGAACGAATCGACGACTTCAACGAAGAAATCGACTCGCAGCAGGCGGAACTTCACGAAAAAAACAAAAAACTTTCGGACATAAACGCGAACATTGCAGGATTTTCAGAAAGCATCAGTCAGTCTTCCGCGCAAATCGAAGAAAACCGGCGGATTACCGACACGAATCTGGGAAAAATAAATTCGCTTGAAGCAGAACGCGCCGGATTGCAGAAAAAACTCGAATCAATTACGGAAGACATCGTTACGGAACTTGACGCAAAATTAAAGGACGCAGGTTATTCCGCAGCAGCAAACAGAAAGGCAAAGGAAGAGCTTTCCGTAAGTCTTGAAAAAATAAAGATTTACGTAAACGGACGCATAAATATTTTCGGTGATTTTGCCGCCCTGCCCTCTCATTCCGAAAAAGATTCCGCGCAGATGGGAAACGATGCCGTTCATGCGTTTGAAGAACTTTTAAAAATGACTGAAGAACTTTCCGCCGCCATGGAAAATTATACAAAGACGACGCCGCAGTTCATTGACGATTTTCTTTCGCCGGAAGGAATCATTACGAAAAAACGCGCCATTGATTTTGAAATTCAGCAGAATTCCGCCGGAACCGAATCAATCCGCGCGGAAAACGTTCAGCTTGCACAGAAAAATTCCGCACTGCAAAAAAAAATCGACGAATATCGCGCCACGCTTTCAAGTTTAAAAATCAATCAGGCGGAAATGGCACAGCAGATTACTTTCTGTGAACAGCAGATTTCTTCCATCAGGAAAAACATCGCCGCGGAAGAATCGTCATTAAAGGAACAGAAGGAC
This sequence comes from uncultured Treponema sp., assembly GCA_964483515.1. Lineage (GTDB taxonomy): Bacteria > Spirochaetota > Spirochaetia > Treponematales > Treponemataceae > Treponema_D. Next base: position 26,897 of record CAZACA010000001.1, on the reverse strand, counting down.
GAACTTTTTGAAGAAACGAAGCGCAGGGACGAAAACGACGGACAGATTGCCGACACTGAAAGCGAAATTGCGGAACTGGAAGCGCAGGGACAGAAAATTACCGCGGAACTCAACGAACTCGACAAAAAAATCGCCGAATGCAACAGCAGCGTAAGCGGAAAGCAGGACGTACTGCAAAAAAAACAGGAAGAACGCAAGCGGATTCAGGCGCAGTTTGAAAAATTCAGCATTGACATTGCCCAGTACGACACGGAAATCCGCAACGTAAAGCAGAATTTTCAGGAAAATTTTTCCCGTGACCTCATGGAATTTGAAGAGCGGATGTACACCATAACTGAATCGGTTCCGTCCCTGCGGGAAAAACTTTCTGCGGTAAGGCAAAAAATTCAGGAACTGGGAACGCCGAATTTAATGGCAGTGGAACAGTTCGCGGAAGAAAAGGAACGGTACGAACGTCAGCAGTCAAGTTACGACGACACGAACAAAACGCTGGAAAATCTGGTGCGGGTAAGCGAAGAAATCCGTACGAAATCCACGGAAATGTTTCTGGACACGTACAACAAAATCCGGAAAAATTTCCACAATATGTTCAGGCGGCTTATGGGCGGCGGACGTGCGGAACTCAGGCTGGTGGATCCGGCGAACGTTCTTGCAAGCGGAATCGAAATTTTCGCCCAGCCTCCGGGAAAAAAACTCGTTTCCATTTCGCTTCTTTCGGGCGGTGAAAAAACCATGACGGCGGTGGCGCTTCTTTTTGCAACGTATCAGGTTCGGCCCAGTCCTTTCTGCCTTCTGGACGAAATCGATGCAGCGCTGGACGACGAAAACGTAGCGAGTTTCGTAAGCACCCTGCGCGCATTCGGCAACGTAAGCCAGTACATCGTCATCACCCACAACCGGAAAACTGCCGTCGGTGCATCTTCTGCGCTGGGAGCAACCATGGGCGAATCGGGCGTAACGCAGATCATTCACATGCGCATGGACGAAGCGACAAAAAACGGAAAACTGACTTTTTCAGACCAGGACGATTTTGTGGAAGAAGAAATGGAGCCTGAAGAAGGAATCGTAATTCCGCCGAGACCAAAACCGCGGGAACATAATCCGGACGGAACGCTGAAAGAATCCGCCGCAGAAGTTACGGAAAATAAAGGGGAATAAAAAATGGAATTTTTCGACGATGCCATGTACGAAATCCGCGAATTTCTGCATAAAAACACGAAAATTACGGTAACGGTTGTTTCCATTCTGCTTGCACTGACGATTTTTGCGCTTTTTGCAGGAGCGTTCAGCGGAAAAAATTCAGCGAAAAAAAAGGACGACATGATTTTTCCCGATGCAATCCCCTATTCCGCCGTGCAGGATTTTTTTCCGCCAAAAAATTCGTCCCTGACCGAAGAATATTATTTTTCCCGCGAACAGACTTCCGCGTGGAGTCAGGAAGAATTCGACAGATGGTTCTCCCTGCCCACAAAGGAAAGCGTTGAAAAACTCGGAAAATCCAACGAAAAAATCACCGAAGAAATTTTAGGAGCGGCTCCATGAAAAAAATCGCATTTTTGTTCGTTTCAGCGTTGTTTCTGTCATCCTGCGCCACCACGGACACAAAAAATTCTTTTGCAGACGAATCAGTTCAGGTGCAGACCGGAGACGAAAATTCCGCTGAAGAAAATTCCGAAGAATCCGCAGAAAATTCCGCTGAATCAGACGAAACTGAATCAGAAAATTCCGCGGAAGAAGAATCGCCTGAAGAAATTCTTGAGCCCATCGGAAGCGTTGAAGGCTACGAAGACGTCCTGGGCTACTACGAAAGCGACCCGGAACCTGTTTTCCTTTCGCCCGCCGATACGCAGCCGGAAATTCCCGCCGAAGAAGAAATTCCCATAGAAATTGCGGAAGAAAAATCTGATGAAGCGGAAAATTCGCCTGAAATTTCATCTGAAAATTCCGCTGAAGAAATTTCCGCAGAAAAAACCAGAGAAAATTCCGCCGGCACTGAATCAGAAAATTCCGCGGAAAAAACTGAAACGCAGACTGCCGAAATTCCTTTGCAGAACGAAATTCCGCGGGAAGAAATTTCTGCAAAAGAAAATCCGCCTGCAAAAATCGTTCCGCCTGAAAACGAACCGTCGGAAAAAAATTCCGCTGAAAAAA
>CAZACA010000001.1:0-24646 GCA_964483515.1 uncultured Treponema sp. | reverse complement strand
TGAAAATTCCGCGGAAGAAATTCAAATCGTTCCGTCGCGCACTGCCGAAATCAAAAACAATCAGTATCTGGACATCGTTTATCCCGGAAAAGGCTGGATTTATCTGGGCGAACCTGAAGGAAAAAATTTCATGCGTTATTTCGGGCGGAAAATCGGCGAAACGGACACGACTTTCAGCCTGCGCTCCCGTGATGAAGGCGAAACCATCCTGCATTTTTACAAAAACGATCCGCTTACGGGCAGCACCATTGACGACTATCTGGCGGTAAAAATCAGCGGCACGAACGATTCACAGATTCGGGCAGCGGCACCGTCATACGCAGAAATCGTTCCGCCGAAACCTGAAAAAAAATCCGCAGTTTCAGCAGAAAAAACGGAAATTTCTCCTGCAAAGGAAAATCCGGTGCAAACTGAATCCGCCGCAAAAAATTCAGCCGGAAATTCAGCGAAAACCGAAGAAAAAAAATCCGCGGAAAAACCCGGAAACATTCCTGCAAAAACCGAAACGAAATCCGCAGAAAAAAAGGCAGAAATTCCTTCCCGGCCGAAAATAATCGAATCGAAAACCGAAAGTTACGTTCAGCCTTCTTCCGCAGAAACCGACGAAAAGACAAAAACGGCAATCAGTCTGGCGGATGACATGGACGCAGCGGAAGTTTCAGCGCTGGAAGAAAAAATCAAAAATTCATCCGCGGAAAAAAATACGGATTCGACTGCCGATGAACTTTTAAAAAAGGCGCAGGAATCTTACGACGCGAAAAAATTCAGCGATGCGCTTTCGTATCTGGAAGAATTTTTTGAAAAATCAAATACGCGGCTGGACGAAGCGCTTTTTCTGCAGGGACAGATTTTCGAGTCAAATTCCGAAGTGCGGAACATCAGGAATGCGCTGGACAATTACGAAACGATCGTGCGGCGTTATCCCCAGAGTTCAAAATGGAATCAGGCGAATAACCGTGCAATTTATCTGAGAAAATTTTATTTCAACATACGATAAGGAGTGAAAGATGAAAAAAATTTCAGCGGCGATTCTGGCTTTTGCGATGGTTTTCGTTTCGTGCGGAGGAAAAAATAAAACCGTGCGGACGATTTCGGTAACGGGAACGGGCGAAGTTAAACTTGAAAACGAAAAATCCGTGATTTCCCTTTCGGTGCAGACGAGGAACGCGGAAGTCGTAAAGGCTTCGGAAGAAAATTCGCAGAAAATGGAAAAAGTCTATCAGGCGCTCATGGAAAAAGGAATCGACAGAAGCAGCATTCAGACCGCGGATTTTTACATAACCCAGGAATCGTCCTACGTAAACGGCAAAAATATTCCGGGGCTCTATCTGGTTTCAAACCGCATAAAAGTTTCCGTAAGCGACGCGGAAAAAACCGGCATAATAATCGATGCGGCAATTCATGCAGGCGCAAATAAATTCGATTCGCTGGAATTTCAGACGGGACGGACGGAAGACGCAGAAAAACAGGCGCGGATTCTTGCCATCAGGAATGCGGAACAGAAAGCGCTTACGTTAGTTTCGACTTCGGGAAATACGCTGGGAAAAGTCGTTTCCATTTCTGAAAATTCAGCGGGCCGCGGACGGATGACTGCAAACGCCGTAATGCTGAAGGCAGAAGCCACAGATTACGCAGCACCCGTTTCAGCAGGAACTTCTTCCGTTTCCGTGAATGTAAGCGTTGTTTACGAAATCCAATAAAAAATATATATTGCACGAAAAATTTTTAACGGGGAAAAAAATGTTAGACTACAGATTCATAAAGGAAAATCTTCAGGCGGTAAAGGAAAACATAATTCAGCGGAACATGGATCCGCAGAAAGCCGACGCGGAAAAAGTCGTCAAGCTTTTTGACGAACGCACTGCCCTCGCTACGGAACTGCAGAATCTTCAGCAGAAACGGAACGCAAACGCCGCAGCCATGAAGCAGAAACTCGACGACGAAGCGCGGAAAAAAATCATTGCGGAAGGAAAATCCGTAAAGGACGAAATTTCGCGGATTGAAAACCGGCTGTCAAAACTGGAAGAAGAACTTGAAGACGCCGCACGCCAGATTCCGAACATGGCAAATCCTGAAGTTCCCGTGGGAAAAGTTGACGCGGAAAATCTGGAAGTAAAAAAAGTTGGTGTTCCGCGGAAATTCGATTTTCAGCCGAAAAATCACGTGGAACTGGGCGAATCCCTTGATTTAATCGATTTTGAACGGGGCACGAAAGTTTCCGGCGCGAAATTTTATTATTTAAAGAACGAAGCGGTTTTTCTGGAGCAGGCGCTGATAATGTATGCGCTGAATATTTTGCGGAAACACGGATTTACGACTTTTATAACGCCCGATGTTGCCCGTGAAGAAGTTTTAAAGGGAATCGGTTTTAATCCGCGGGGAAACGAAAGCAACGTTTACGCCATCGAAGAAGAAGGAACCTGTCTTGTTGCAACGGCGGAAATTACTCTGGGCGGCTACCATTCAGGCGAAATTCTCGACAAATCAAAACTTCCCCTCATGTACTGCGGACTTTCACATTGTTTCAGGCGGGAAGCAGGAGCAGCGGGTCAGTTCAGCAGGGGACTTTACCGCGTTCATCAGTTCGATAAAGTTGAAATGTTCGTTTATTGTCTGCCTGAACAGAGCGATTCCCTTCACGAAAAACTCCGCCTGATTGAAGAAGAAATTTTTACGGGGCTGGGACTTCCTTTCCGCGTGGTGGACACCTGCACCGGAGACCTGGGCGCACCGGCATACAGAAAATGGGATCTGGAAGCGTGGATGCCCGGACGAGCGGACGAAAATCATCCCGACGGCGATTACGGCGAAGTTACTTCCACATCCAACTGCACGGATTATCAGGCGCGGAGGCTGAACGTAAAATATCATGACGACGACGGAAAAAACAAATACGTCCACATGCTGAACGGAACTGCGGTGGCTGTAGGTCGTGCCATGCTTGCAATCCTGGAAAATTATCAGAACGAAGACGGTTCAGTTACGGTTCCGCAGGTGCTCGTGCCTTTCTGCGGATTCGATAAAATCGGACCAAAAAAAGATTTGCAGGGCGTCGTTTACAAAGTGGTAAAAAAATAAATTTCCGCGGAAAAACGCGAAAATTTCAGCGGCTTTGAAAAAGGAGGGAAACTTATGGAAAAAAAATATCCGGGTTATGCCAGGGCGATTTTTTACCTGCTGCTTTTTTTGACGGTAATTGCATGCGTTGCCGTGCTGAAAGTAACCTATTCTTTTTTCATGCCGCTTACCATTGCCCTTCTGCTTTCGTTTGTTTTCTATCCGTTCGTAAAAAAACTGCATTCGTTTCATGTGCCCTGGGTCTGCGGAATTCTGATTGTAGTCCTTCTGGCGGCGGCGACTTTTTACGTCATCGGAAATCTTCTGGCGGCGAGCTGCAAGGCGGTTTTGAGTGCATATCCGCGGTACGAAGCAAGATTTTCGTCGATTTATGCGCTGATGGCAAAACGATTCAATCTTCCGCTGGACGAAAATTCATCCCTTTTCGCGAATTTGTGGAATTCGTTAGGCGTGCGGAATTTCGTTCAGGATGCGGCGCTGACTGCAAGCAATTATATTTTTTCGATTCTTAAACTGACGCTTGTGATTTCGCTTTTTATAATTTTTTTCATGGTGGAAATCCGCGGAATGAAGGACAAAATTTATCGTGCGTTTCCGAAAGAGCGCATGGGCAGAAAAATCATGTTCATCATCACGAAAATCATTGCCGAAGTAACGCGCTACATTTCCATAAAATTCATGGTTTCGCTTTTTACGGGAATCCTCGTTTTTGCGCTGACGTTTTTTCTGGGCATGGATTTCGCCGTCATCTGGGGATTTCTGGCGTTCATCCTGAATTTCATTCCGAATTTCGGCACCATGGTTTCCTGGGCGATTACGACAGGATTTTCGGTTCTGCAGTTCTACCCTTCAGGCGCGAAAATTTTCGTCGTTGCTGCGGGAGTTTTTGCCATAAATTTCGTTCTGGGAAACATCATCGAGCCGCGGTGGGAAGGAAGCAATCTGGGAATTTCGCCGTTTTTGATTCTGGTTTCCCTTTCGCTCTGGGGATGGCTCTGGGGATTTTCCGGAATGATTCTTTCCGTGCCGATTCTGGTCGTAATAAAAATTATTTTTGAAAACATCGATTTTTTAAATCCGCTGGCAGTCCTCCTGGGAAACAGCAGGACGTTCCGCAAAAAAAGATTCAGCGCGCGGAAAAAATTTCAGCCGTTTTCTTCTTCCGCCGGAAAAAATTCCGCCGGTCCTGCTGATTCAGCCGATGCAGAAAATTCCGCGGAATCATGAATTTAAAATTTTTCCCGTAATCCGTTCGTAAAGAAATCTGTAATCTTCTTCGTTGGCGCAGACGTATTTCAGCGAAACGCATTCTTTTTTTCGTGCAGCAAAAATTTTTTCCGCCGTGCATTTCGCCTTTACGCTTCTGGGAGGAAGTCCGGGATTTTTCAGGACGAAATTTAACGAAACGCTGAATTCCGCGCCCTCCTCCATTCCGCAATTTTCCGCCGCCACCACAATCCGCCTTTCGTCCGCAAAAATTATTCCCGGCGTTTTTGTCCTGCATTCTACGCTCTGAGGTTCCTCCTGATTTTTTTCCGTCAGAAAACGCACCACCGGAATCAGATGCAGTCCGTTTCCCGAATTCGCGCCGTTTTCCTTCGTTTCCTGCACGAATTTTTCCAGAAGCGATTTTGCTTCACGCTGATTTTCTTCAGGAATTTCAGACCATTTCGGCTGAGAAAAAATTCCGTAATTTTCCAGGGGAACGCATTGAATTTTCACCACGGAATTTTCCACGCCGTAAGAAATTTCCGCGGAAAAAGTGCATTCTTTTTTTTCTGCATGATCAGGAATCCGCAGAATTTCCGACGGAACCACCACCGCAAGTCCCTGAGAGCATTCCTTCATGGTGGTAACGAAATAAAGCCCCAGATGATTGAAATAAAACTGAACTTTTACGCGTTTTCCCAGAAAAGGTTTTACTGTCCGCGCCGGATTTTTCAAAAGAATTATGCCCTGATTCAAAACCGTAATCTGCTTCGACGGAATCGCCACGGGAAAAACTGCGCCGGGAGGAATCCGTTCGTCCGGTTCGATTTTTCTGTCCGTGATTTCCGCGTCAGACTGAACGGGTTTTTCTTCAAGGGTAACGGTCAGCGGAACGTTGTCGTCCACCAGATATTGCAGCACGATTTCCCGCTCGATTTTCGTCAGTTCTTTTTTTTCAGCCATTTTCTTCCCCCCTGCATTCCGCCTGAATTATTTTCCAGTTTCCGCCGTTTTTTTTCAGAAAAAATTCCGCAGAAATATAATTTTTTTTTGTTCCGCCGAAGAAAAAACGCACCGGAAATTCCAGAATTCCGTTCATTTCGTAAGGCCGCCCGATTTCCGCCGAATCGATTTTTTTCCCCCGGGAAAAATTTTCAAAATCGTACAGAAAAATTACGAACGAACTGAAATTTTCTTCGTCCACGGAATTTTCGTCGAATTTTTTTTCCGCGGAATTTTCAAGGAATTTTTTCAGCACAAGAACGCTTTCCTTTTCCACGCCCGAAAAATCCAGGGAAAATCCGCCTGAACGCGACGGAAAAATTTCAGGAGAAAAACCGGTTTCTGCAGCGGCAACGACCAGCGGAGTTTTTTTCACGGATTCGTCAATCATTTTTATTTCCGGAAGTTCCGCGCTTAAAATTTCCGGCTCGATTTCGTCATTCCACTGTTTTTTCTGCTCAATCGATTCAACCTGATTTTTCAGCGTCTGTCCCGTATGCAGATTTTCTTTTTTTGCACGTGAACAGGAAAAAAACAGGACGGGAATCAAAAAAAATGCGCGTTTCATTTCCGCGGATTATACTTCACTTTTTTTCAATTTGCAATTTTTGCCGAATTTTTCTATATTTTTGAAAAACTTACGGAGGCTCTTATGGATTCTTACAATCAATCGGTTTCGCGCCATTCACTGACTCAGACGGAACAGCGGAATTTTCTGGTGCGGACTTACGCGTGGATGGGTGCGGCGCTGGCTGCAAGTGCGGTGAGTGCTTTTCTTTCGGCGTCCACGGGATTTTTCCTTCTGCTGATTCGTTCCGCGGGAATTTTCGGATTCGTCCTGATTTATGCGGCGGAAATTGCCCTGGTGGTGGGACTGACTGCTTCCATCCGTAAAATTTCGGTTTCCACGGCGAAAATTCTGTTCCTGCTTTATTCGGTTTTGAACGGAATTTCCATTTCATCGATTTTTTTCGTCTATTCGCCGGATTCGGTGGCGTCGTGCTTCGTTTCTTCTGCGGCGATGTTTTTTTTCATGGCGCTGTACGGAAGCAGGACTAAAAAATCACTTGTTTCCGCGGGAAATTATCTCCGCATGGCGCTGGCGGGAATCGTGATTGCGTCGGTTTTGAACGGAATTCTGTTTCTGTTCGGATTCGGAAGCGGACTTCTGGACTGGCTCATTTCCGTCGTTTCAGTGGCGGTTTTTACGGGACTTACGGCATACGATTCGCAGAAAATAATTTCGGCGTCGCAGCGTGCAGATTCATCGGACGATTACAAAAAAATTGCAGTTTACGGTGCGCTGGAACTTTATCTGGATTTCATCAACATTTTCCTTTCGATTCTGCGGCTTTTCGGCAGACGGAACAGTTAGCGCAGGAAATTTTCGATTTTTGAAAGGATTTCTTCAAGCGGCGAATAAATGCGCGGAGTTTCGGGAATGCTTCGCGTAAAAAGTGCGCCGTATTTTTTTTCGATTATGCGGCGGTCAAGGACGATTATGCATCCCCTGTCGTCGCTTCGCCGTACCAGCCTGCCGAATCCCTGACGGAATTTTATGACTGCCTGGGGAACGCTCAGCTGCATGAAAGAATTTCCGCCTTTTTTTTCGAGGATTTCGCTTCGTGCGGAAAAAACCGGATCGGTGGGAACGGCAAAAGGAAGCTTCACGATTACGACCTGGCTCAGACTGCTTCCGGGAACGTCAACGCCTTCCCAGAAACTGTCGGTGGCAAAAAGAACGCTGGAATTGTCGTCCCTGAATTTTTCCAGAAGCCTGAAACGGTCGTCGTCGCCCTGCCTGAAAAGCGAAATTCCGTTTTCACCCAGAATCCGCCGGCTTGCATTGTACGAAAATTTTAAACTGTCGAAGGACGTAAAAAGAACGAGTGTCCTGCCTTTCGACGCAAGAATCAGTTTCGGAAGGGTTTCTTCCACGTAATTTTGAAAATAACGGCTGTCAGGAAACGGAGCGTCCGACGGAACTGCAAAAAGAACGTTTTTTCTGTACGGAAACGGCGAATCGAATGCACCTTCCGCGACTTTTTCCCCGGGGCAGAACGAAATTCCCACCCGGCGCGTCCAGAACGAAAAATTCCTGTCGGTGCGGAGGGTTGCGCTGGTGCAGATTACGGTGTCCATGGGGTCGAAAACGCCTGAATTCATCAGCGGTGCAATGTCCAGCGGAGTCTGAATGAACTGCACGAAAACCGTAAAATCTTCGCCCGGAATTTTCGGCGGAATTTTTACTTTCTGCAGCCAGAAAACCGTATCGTCCTTTTCGTCCCAGCGGCAGAAATTTTCGCAGAGTGACGCAAATCCTTCCAGACGCGACAGAACCGTTTTCGTTTCCCAGACCGCAGGAATGTCAGCGTCCTTTTCGTCGATTTTTTCCAGAACTTCCCGCACCAGACCGATGAAAACCGTCAGTGCAGATTTTAATTTCGCCATGAAATTCAGCATTTCGCCGAATTTTCCGCCGTTTGCCGAATGAAGTCGGACCGTAAAATCTTCGTCCAGCAGAAAAAGCGCGCACTGCTCCAGAAGCACGAAATTTTCCTTTACCGCAGAAATCGCCGGCTGAATTTTTTCGTCCAGATTTTCAAACGATGAAACCGCCGACGCCTGCACTAAAAATCCGCCGCTGGTTCCGCGGAAATTCCTGTACATTAAATTCAGCTGCTTTAAAATCTTGAATTTCGTAATGATTTCGCTGAAAAAACTTGTGGCGCTGTCTTCGATTCCGTGGGCTTCGTCAAAAACAATCCGCCTGTACGGAGGAAGAACCGCCGTGTCTTCGTAACCTGCACCGCTTAAACGGCTTTCAATGTCCGCAAAAAGCAGATGATGATTCACCACCAGGATATTCGCTTCGGATGCTTCCTTGCGCACTTTCATTACGAAACATTTTTCGCGGAAAGAACACCTGCCGCCCATGCATCCGTCGCTTTCACTGTTGATCCGCGTCCAGACGTTTTCAGGCGGAACGAAAGACAAATCGCTTTTTGTTCCCGTGGGAGAATTTTCAGTCCACGATTTTATCCTGTCGAAAATTTCCGTGTCGTCGTTAAAAAGTCCGCGTTCATTTTCTGCTTCGGAAAGTCTGCGGAGACAAACGTAATTCTGCCTGCCCTTTAAAAGAACGGCTTTTATTTTTTTGCCCAGAATTTTCTGCGCCCCGGGAATGTCCTTTTCAAAAAGCTGCTGCTGAAGGTTGATTGTTCCCGTGGAAATTACGACGCGCTCACGATTTGACGTTGCCCAGAGAATGGACGGAATCAGGTACGCGAAACTTTTGCCGACGCCCGTTCCTGCTTCAAAAACGCCGATTTTATTTTCGTTGAATGCGCGGGAAATTTCGTCGGTTAAGGAAATCTGGGACGGACGCTCTTCGTAATCCGCGGAATTTTTTGCAAAAGGTCCTTCCGCCGAAAGAAAAAAAGACGCTTCCCCTTTGCCCAGAAGTGAAATTTTCCGTTTTTTTACCGGCTCCACCACCACGTAAACTCCGGAAATTTCGTTGTCCACGATGTAAAATCCCAGCGACGAATCCGATGCATTGTACGCCACCGACTGGTCTGCATCGCTCGGAGAAAGATTTCCGCCCGGATGATTATGAATGATGACGTCTGCATTCCGCGAATCGGTTTTATTTATTACCACGGAATTTTCGTTTCCGCGTGCACCTGCCTTTACTTCCGCGACGATTCCGTTTTCATCGATTTTTCCGGTCCAGAAAACTTCGTTTCCGTCCGCTTCAATAACATCGTTTTTCATTGCCTGAATTACAGAAGGAGCGAATCGTTTTAAAATTTCCATAGGGCGACATTTTATTGTGCGTGCGATTTTTTTTCAATCGAAAGGAATTCGTCATCGGGTGTGAGAAAAATCACGCAAAAATCCGCGAGTCGTTATAAAATTCACAGTGCAGGGGAAATCCGCGGAAAAAATTATATAAAAGCGTACTTTTATTTTTTTCCGTCTTAACAGGAGAATTTTTTTGTATTATAATGCACGGAATGAATCGGGCTTTTCGCGTGGAAGTCCGTATCAAAGATTTTTATGGGAGAAAATTATGGCAAACAAAATCACCATTATCGGTGCCGGACAGGTGGGCTCTTCGATTGCATATGCACTTTGTCTCAAGAGCATTGCTACGGAAATCGTCATGATTGACATTGACACGAATCGTGCCATGGGAGAAGCGCTGGACATCCGTCAGGGAACTCCTTACATGAGCCCTGTGAACATTCACGAAGGTTCATACGAAGACGCAAAAAATTCGGATCTGGTTATCGTAACTTCGGGAGTTGCACGAAAAGCAGGTCAGTCCCGCCTGGATCTGGCGCAGACAAACGTAAATATCATCAAGTCCATCATTCCGCAGATTACAAAAGCCGCACCAAATGCAATTTATGTAATCGTAGCGAATCCCGTGGACATTTTAACGTATCAGTTCGTAAAAACTTCAGGAATTCCTGCCGACCACATCATCGGAACGGGAACGCTTCTGGACACTGCACGACTCCGCACGAAAATCGCGGATGTTTACGGAATCGGTCAGCCGAACCTGCACGCGTATGTTTTTGGTGAACACGGTGACTCTTCGTTTGTTCCCTGGTCGCTTGTAAACGTTGCTTCGGTTCCCGTGGACGCGTATTACGACAGCCTGAACGGAAAAGGAAAGCAGAAACCGAATCATGAAGAAATCGAAGAATTCGTGCGAAAATCCGGCGGAATCATCATCGCGGCAAAAAAATGCACCAACTACGGAATCGGCGCAACTACTGCACGGCTCTGCGAAATCGTAAAAAATGCAAACGATTCGGTTACAATCGCTTCCACCATGCTCACGGGCGAATACGGAATCAGCGATGTCTGCCTCAGCATTCTGACGGTTGTAGGCGGAAACGGAGTTACGGGACGACTTGTTGCACCGTTGACTGAAAGCGAAATTTCGTCACTTCAGCATTCGGCGGAATGTCTCAAAGACGTAATCAAGCAGCTGGAGTTCTAGATGGAATACAGAATCGAACACGACAGCATGGGCGAAGTAAAAGTTCCTGCTGATAAACTTTGGGGCGCACAGACTGAACGAAGCCACGAAAATTTTTTAATCGGCGTGGGAATCGAAACTATGCCCCGTGAAATTACGAAAGCATTCGGATACTTGAAAAAAGCGGCGTCTCAGGCAAACAACGCCCTTAAGCCCGAAAAAATGACGGCTGAAAAATCCGCGGCGATTTGTGCGGCGTGCGATGAAGTGATTTCCGGCAGACTGAACGAAAATTTTCCGCTTGTAGTCTGGCAGACAGGTTCGGGAACGCAGTCCAACATGAATGCAAACGAAGTTATTGCAAACCGCGCCAACGAAATTGCAGGCAAAAAAATCTGCCATCCGAACGACGACATAAACATGAGTCAGTCCAGCAACGATACTTTTCCTACTGCCATGCATATTGCGGCGGTTGTGGAACTGGAAGACAAACTTTTTCCTGCCATCGATTTGCTCGCGGAAACTTTTAAAAAACTCGAAAAAGCAAACGAAGGAATCGTTAAATCAGGCCGGACTCATTTACAGGACGCCGTACCGATTCAGTTTTCCCAGGAAATTTCAGGCTGGCGGACTTCCCTTGAACGCGACAAAGAAATGATTTCTTCCGCACTGCCCTACCTGAAGCAGCTTGCTCTGGGTGGAACTGCCGTGGGAACGGGACTGAACGCGCCTGCCGGATTCGACGAACTTGTAGCGAAAAAAGTTTCCGAATTAACCGGTAAAAATTTTTCTACCGCGCCGAATAAATTTCACGCCCTTACGAGCAAGGACGAAATTACGTTCGCTCACGGTGCACTGAAAGCCCTTGCCGCGGATTTGCTGAAAATCGCCAACGACGTCAGGTGGCTTGCTTCCGGTCCGCGCTGCGGAATCGGAGAAATTTTCATTCCCGAAAACGAGCCCGGTTCGTCCATCATGCCCGGAAAAGTAAATCCGACGCAATGCGAAGCCATGACGATGGTTGCAGTTCAGGTTATGGGAAACGATGCGGCGGTGGGATTTGCTGCATCTCAGGGAAATTTTGAACTGAACGTTTTCATGCCGGTAATTGCATACAACTTTTTGCAGTCGGTTCGTCTGCTTTCCGAAGCCATGGTCAGTTTCAACAACAACTGTGCCACGGGAATTCGCGCCAACAGGGAAAAAATGCACTTCAATCTGTACAATTCCCTCATGCTGGTAACTGCGCTGAATCCGTACATCGGCTACGAAAATGCAGCAAAAACGAGCCACAAAGCTTACGAAGAAAATATTTCCCTGAAGGAAGCCTGCGTAAGTTTGGGATTTCTGACGGCGGAAAAATTCGATGAAGTTTTCCATCCCGAAGAAATGGCCGGAGTAACGAAAAAATAATTTTTGTTCCGCGGAATTCCGTAGAACGCATTTTACATAATTTAGGTGGTAAAGAAATGGGTGAAAACCAGACGCACACACGCACTTATTCTTACTTTCCTGGATGCACGCTGAAAAACAAGGCGAAAGAATTGGATTTGTACGGTCGCGCAAGTGCCGGAGCCCTCGGTTTCCAGTTGGAAGAAATCGACGAATGGCAATGTTGCGGCGGCGTATATCCTTCGGGCAGAAACGAAATCGCTTCAAAATTGCCCTCCGTCCGCGCTTTGGCAGATTCAGGAAAAAAGAATCAATCATTGGTCACATTGTGTTCTGCCTGCTACAACGTCATCAAGCAGGTGAACGACGACATGAAAAACGATGCCGACACGATTTTAAAAGTCAACAATTATCTGGCGGAAGACAAAATCGAATATCACGGCGAAACGAAAGTGCTTCATTTTCTGGAAGTGCTTCGTGACGAAATCGGCTGGAACGAAGTAAAAAAATCGGTGAAAAATCCCCTTTCGGGCAAAAAAATCGGCGCATACTACGGCTGTCTTCTGCTCCGTCCCGGAAAAGTCATGGAATTCGACGATCCTGAAAATCCGCAGATTCTGGAAGATTTTATAAAAGCCTTGGGTGCAACACCCGTTATTTATGCACAGCGGAACGAATGCTGCGGTGCGTATGCGGCTTTTGAAGACGAATCCATTCCGCAGAAAAGGGCATCGGCGATTCTTTCCAACGCGGAAGACATGGGTGCAGATTTTCTGGTAACAAGTTGTCCGCTTTGCCGTTACAATCTCGTAAAAAACAGGAACAATTCAAAACTGGACGTAGTTTACTTTACGGAACTTCTGGCGGAAGCGCTCGGAGTAAAAGAATCCGCCCTGAAGGAGGAAGTGAATGCTTGATTCCGAAATTCAACGATACAAAGATTTGATTCTTGAAACCAGCGGCGTAAATCCGAAAAAATGCATGGTTTGCGGAAAATGTTCGGGAACCTGCCCAAACTACGATTCCATGGAATTTCATCCTCATCAGTTCGTTCAGATGGTGGAAAACGGCGAAATCGAACCGCTTTTAAAAAGCAAGTCGATTTATACCTGTCTGTCGTGTTTTGCATGCCTGGAAAGGTGTCCGCGTCAGGTGGAACCGGCGAAACTCATCGATGCAGTGCGAACCGTTGTGGAAAGGGAGCGCGGTCCGTTCCATCTGGATCCGGTTCAGGTTCCGGAAAAACTCGATGAAGAAACACCTCAGCAGCTTTTGATGAGCGCATTCAGAAAGTACCGCAAATAGGAGAAGCATATGGAAAGAATCGGTGTTTTCGTGTGCCACTGCGGCACAAATATTGCAGGCACTGTAGACGTAGCCAGAGTTGCAGAAGAACTGGGCAAAGTCGACGGCGTCGTTTATTCAACACACTACACGTATATGTGTTCTTCCGCGGGTCAGAAAATGATCGAAGACCGGATTCACGAAGACAAATTGACCGGTGTAGTCTTGTGTTCATGTTCACCCCGAATGCACGAAAAAACGTTCAGATCCTGTGCAGAACGGGCGGGACTCAATCCGTACAAAGTTGAAGTTGCAAATATCCGCGAGCAGGATTCCTGGGTCATCAAGGATATGGCTGAAGCAACTGAAAAAGCCATTGCACTGGGAAAAGCGGCAATCGCGAAATCAATTTTGGACACTCCCCTTACCGCAGGCGAAACTCCCGTTACAAAGCGGGCACTTGTAATCGGCGGAGGAATTGCCGGAATTACTGCTGCACTGGACATCGCTGATGCAGGATTCCCCGTGGACATCGTGGAAAAAAAGCCTACCGTCGGCGGAAAAATGGCAATGCTGGACAAAACGTTCCCTACGCTGGACTGTGCATCGTGCATCGTAACGCCAAAAATGACTGAAGTAAGCCAGAATCCCAACATCAGGATTCTTTCGTATTCGGAAGTGGTGGGAGTTCACGGCTACATCGGAAATTTCAGCATCGATATAAAACGATACGCGCGTTATGTTGACGAAACGAAATGCACGGGATGCGGCGAATGCGTTGAAAAATGTCCGATGAAAAAAGTTCCCAACGATTTCAATTTGAATTTAAACAACAAAAAAGCGATTTACATTCCTTTTGCCCAGGCAGTTCCGAAAGTCGCCACAATCGACGCGAATTATTGCCTGCACATGAAGGCGCTTGCCGGCGGAAAGGACAACGTCTGCGGATTCTGTGAAAAAACTTGCGGTGCCGGTGCCATAAACTACAACGCAAAGGACGAAATTCTCACGGAAAAATACGGCGCAATCATCGTTGCAACCGGTTACAATCCCATCGACCTGAAAAAATTCGACGAATATTCGTATTCACAGAGTCCCGATGTGGTTTCTTCCCTGGAATTTGAACGGCTTTGCAATGCTTCCGGCCCGACAAACGGTCATCTCCTCAGACCTTCCGACGGACGCGAACCCAAAACACTTGTTTTTGTTCAGTGCGTGGGCAGCCGCTGTTCCGCGGATTCTGCAAAAGGACACGAGTACTGCTCAAAAGTCTGCTGCATGTACACCGCGAAACACGCAATTTTGACCCGCGACCACTACCCTGACACGGACTGCTACGTTTTCTACATTGACGTGCGGACGCCAGGAAAAAATTTCGACGAATTTTACCGTCGCGCCGTAGAACAGTACGGAGTTCATTACATAAAGGGTCAGGTGGGAAAAGTTACGCCGCTGAGTGACGGAACGCTTGACGTGCAGGGTTCGGATTTGATTCTGAACAGGCAGGTTCACATAAAGGCCGACATGGTTGTACTTGCTGCATCCATCGAAGCGGACAAATCAGCCCGACCTCTTGCTACCATGCTCGCAACTTCCATGGACAACAACGATTTCTTCCTGGAAGCCCACGCAAAACTTCGTCCGGTAGAAAGCCCCACTGCGGGAATTTTCCTTGCCGGATGCTGCCAGGGTCCGAAAGACATTCCTGAAACCGTCGCTCAATCTTCAGGTGCCGCCGCCAAGGCAATCTGCCTTCTGGTAAAAGACACGCTGAAAAACAATCCCTGCACTGCCGAACCGAACGAAGCAATGTGCAACGGATGCGGACAATGCGAAAACGTCTGCCCGTACGGTGCGATTTCGTACATTTCCAAGGATTTCCGCGGACCGAACAGAACGACCGTTACCCGCCGCGTTTCTCAGGTGAACAACGCAATGTGCCAGGGATGCGGTGCGTGTACTGTCGCCTGCCCGTCGGGAGCAATGGATCTCAAGGGATTCAGCAACAAACAAATTCTGGCGGAGGTTGATTCAGTTATTTAAACTGGAGGATTCGATTTATGGAAAACAAAGAAAACAATCCGAACTGGACGCCGAAGATTGTGGCATTCTGCTGCAACTGGTGTTCCTATGCTGGTGCAGATTTGGCAGGAAACAACCGACTGGAATATCCCGGAAACGTAAAAATCATCCGCATTCCGTGTTCCTGCCGGCTGAATCCGCTTTTCATTTTGCGTGCATTTCAGCGCGGTGCAGACGGAGTAATTTTGTGCGGCTGCCATCCGGGAGACTGCCATTATTCCACGGGAAATTATTTTGCGCGACGACGAATGACGCTTCTTTTCAGCATGCTGAATTATCTGGGCATCGAAAAGGAAAGGACGCGTGTAGAATGGTGTTCCGCGGCGGAAGGCGTAAGGTTCGCGGGATTGATGAACGATTTCGTGTCGAAAATCAAATCGCTGGGTGAAAACAGACGCTTGGAGGACTTGAGATGCAAGACATTTTAAACAAAGCGAAAGAACTTCTTGAATCGGGAAAAGTTCAGGGCGTAGTCGGCTGGCGGAAAGGACTTTTTGAAACTGACGTTACTCCGGGAACTTTTACCGACGTAAACGATCTGGAAAAAAATTTCGTCTATAACGAATGGTGCGGCGCGAATCTTTCAAAATATCTCGTGGGAATTACGCGTGCCATCGAAGTGAAAAAGAGCACGGCAAGAACTGCAAACGCCATGGCAAAACAGCGCGATCCGAATGCAAAGGATGCGCCCATTCCCGGCGAAACGGTTGCGGTTTTTCTCAAGCCATGCGACACGTACAGTTTCACGGAACTTTTAAAGGAAAGCCGGATTTCCCGGGACGATGTTTACGTTGTGGGAATTCCCTGCGACGGAATGAAAAATCCTGAAACGGGAAAAATCGCGGAACGATGCGAAGTCTGCAAAAGCAAAAAGCACGTTACTTACGACGAACTCATCGGCGAAGACGGCGAAGTGCAGGAAAGCGCACGGTACGACATGGTTTCAAAACTCGAATCCATGAGCGAACAGGAACGCTACGAATTCTGGCGGGGAGAACTCAGCCGGTGCATCCGCTGTAACGCCTGCCGGAATATCTGCCCTGCGTGTACCTGCGAAAAATGCGTTTTCGACAACAATGCCATGTACACTTCGCAAAAAGTTGCCGCTACAAGTTTTGAAGAAAATTTGTTCCACATCATAAGGGCGTGGCACGTGGCAGGACGATGTTCCGACTGCGGTGAATGCTCCCGTGTATGTCCGCAAAACATTCCCCTCCATCTCCTCAACAGAAAATTCTGCAAGGACATCGATGAACTTTACGGTCCTTACGTTGCAGGAAGCGATCTGGAAACAAAACCGCCCATGCTTCGATTCGACCCTGACAAAGACGCAGAACCTTCCGTAGTCTACGAACGCGACGGAAAAGGAGGTGAAGAATAATGCTCTCTATTTCACAAGACAAAATAAAATCGGTTTTTGAAAAAATTGCCGCAAAAGAAGATCTCTACATTCCCGTAACGAATAATTCGGGAAAAGCGGATTTTTCACTTTGGGACGAATCCAAGGAACTTTCCGGCGAACTCAAAACCGTCCGAAGCGCAAAAGATTTTTTCTTCCCGAAAATTGAAAACATGGTGAACTATGTCAAAAAAGGCATGGAAATTTCCGTAGAAGATCCGCGGAAAGAAGTAAAGGATTTTGTCGTTTTCGGTGTGCGTGCCTGCGATGCTGCAAGTTTCGGCATAATCGACAACGTTTACCTTCACGCGAAACCCACGGATACGTACTACAAAAATCGGCGCGACCACGGAACTGTCGTAACCCTGGCGTGCAACGAACCCGCGAAAACCTGTTTCTGCAAGGCGTACGGAATCGATGCGGCAAATCCCGGAGCAGACGTTTCTTCCTGGCTCGCTGACGGAAAATTTTTCTTTAAGGCGAACACTGAAAAAGGCGAAAAACTTCTGGATTCTGTAAAGGAAATTCTTTCGGATGCGGACGAAAAATCCGTGGAAAGCATAAAGGCTGAAATTTCTGCAAAAGTGGAAAAACTTCCTTTCGCGAAACTCGATCTTTCCGGATGGGGAAAGGACATGATGAAAATTTTCAACAGCAAAGTCTGGGATAAAACTTACGAATCCTGCCTTGGCTGCGGAACGTGTACTTATGTCTGCCCTACCTGTATGTGTTTCGACGTCAGGGATTTCGACACGGGAAACGGAATAAAGCAATTCCGCTGCTGGGATTCCTGCATGCATTCGGACTTTACGCAGATGGCAGCAGAAAATCCCCGTCACACGCAAAAAGAAAGATTCCGCCAGAGATTCATGCACAAACTCGTTTATTATCCCATGGCGCACGACGGACTTTTCAGTTGCGTTGGCTGCGGACGATGCCTTGAAAATTGCCCCGTCAACATGAACATTGTAAAAGTCATTACGACGTACAATGAATTACCATCAACGGAAGGAGAAAAATAATGGACGCAGAATCGTTTATTCCTTATGTAGGCAAAATCATCGACATAAAGCAGGAAACTCCGGACGTAAAGACGTTCCGCGTGGTGGGTCTGGACGGAAAAAAACTTTTCGAGCATATTCCGGGTCAATGTGCAATGCTGATTGTTCCGGGCGTAGGCGAAAGCATGATTTCCATTACGTCGAGTCCAACGCTGAAGGAATACATGGAATTTTCCATCAAAAAATGCGGATGCGTTACGGACTGGCTTCATTCGGCGCAGGTTGGTCAGCAGATTTGTGTTCGCGGACCGATTGGCAACGGATTTCCGGTGGAAGGCGCGCTTAAAGGCAAGGACATTCTTGTAATCGCAGGCGGAATCGGAATTGCTCCGGTTCATTCCGTGGTGAATTACATGATGGACAACCGCAAAAATTACGGAAAAATTCAGGTGATTTACGGAAGCCGTTCAAAAGCGGATCTTGTTCGTCTGGACGAAATGGAAAACGTCTGGATGAAGCAGCCTGATTGTTCCATCAATCTGACCATCGACCGTGCACAGGACGACTGGAATGGTCACGTGGGATTCGTTCCGCCGTACGTAACTGAATGCAATCCTGACCCCGGCATGACGGTAATTATGTGCGGACCGCCGATTTTGATTCATCTTTCCCTGGACGCGCTGAAAAAACTGGGCTTTAAGGACAATCAGGTTTTCACCACCATGGAAATGCGGATGAAATGCGGAATCGGAAAATGCGGACGATGCAACATCGGCGACAAATTCGTCTGCAAGGACGGACCGGTTTTCAGTTTCGACCAGCTGGGCGAACTTCCGCCTGAATACTAAAAATGCGCGGATTGATTTTTGTGCAATCCGCAGAAATTTCGACTTTATGGGAGATACCAAATGAAAGAAATGGCGACGATATATCTGTTCGGCAAAAAATACGAAGTGCCGGCGGAACTTACGATTATGAATGCAATGGAATACGCGGGCTATCAGCTTAAACGCGGATGCGGCTGCCGGAACGGATTTTGCGGTGCCTGCGCTACAATTTACCGAATCAAAGGACAGAATCAGCTTCAGACTTGCCTCGCCTGTTCAAAAAAAGTGGAAAACGACATGTACATTGCCACGCTTCCGTTTTTTCCGCTGGTGAAGCAGGTTTATGATGTAGAAAACCTTAAGCCCGAACAGTCCGTAATGATGCAGCTTTATCCGGAAATTTATTCCTGCGTAGGATGCAACGCCTGTACCCGAGCCTGTCCGCAAAGTTTGAACGTAATGCAGTACATTGCCTATGCCCAGCGCGGAGATTTTGCAAAATGCGCTGACACTTCATTCGACTGCGTAATGTGCGGATGCTGTTCGTCACGATGTCCCGCGGGAATCAGTCATCCGCAGGTTGCAGAACTGGCACGACGGCTTAACGGAAAGTACATTCAGCCGCAGTCTCAGCATCTTATCGATCGCGTAAACGAAATCAACGAAGGAAAATGCGAAGATTTGATTCAGAGCATCATGAACAGGCCGCTCGCTGAAATCAAGGAACTTTATAACACACGGGAAATCGAAAAATAACGCGGTTACCGTTTAGGAGGAATTATGTACGGAAATGAATTGGACGAAGCGGCGAAAATCGTTGCCGCAAAACGCGAAGAAAATCTGAAATTTGAACACGCACGTCTTACGGCGGAAGAAAAAGACCAGCTTTTAAAGGAATATCATCCAGACCGAATTGCCTCCCAATTCCAGGAGCTGAAAATCGGTCCGAACAAAGGTCAGAAAGCGCCCATCGAACTCGCTGAAATGCTTCAGGCAAAACCGCGTCTCGACGTTGACCACATCGATTTGAATCACGTGGATTATGAAACGGACGTTCTTGTAATCGGCGGCGGCGGAGCGGGAACTTCTGCGGCAATTATGGCAAGCGAATCCGGCGCGAAAGTTCTTCTGGCGACAAAACTCAGAATCGGTGATGCAAACACGATGATGGCGGAAGGCGGAATTCAGGCGGCGGACAAACCGAACGATTCACCTGCCCAGCATTATCTGGATGCATTCGGCGGCGGACATTTCGACGGAAAACCGGAACTCGTTTACACGCTGGTAAATAAAGCACCGTCAGTAATCAAGTGGCTTAACGATCTGGGCGTGGAATTCGACAAGGAAAAAGACGGCACGATGGTTACTACCCACGGAGGCGGAACAAGCCGAAAAAGAATGCATGCCTGCAAGGATTATTCCGGCGCGGAAATCATGCGTACTTTGCGTGATGAAGTTTTGAATCGTCCTGACAAAATTACCGTCGTGGATTTTACTGCTGCGGTAGAAATCATCAAGGACGACAAGGGAAATGCGTGCGGTGCAGTTCTTTTAAACGTGGAAACCGGCGAAGTGCGGATTGCAAAGGCGAAAGTCGTAATTATTGCAACCGGCGGCGCGGGACGAATGCATTATCAGGGATTCCCCACATCGAACCATTACGGTGCAACGGCTGACGGACTTGTAATTGCGTATCGTGCAGGAGCAAAACTTCTTTATCAGGATTCCCTTCAGTACCATCCCACGGGCGCAGCTTATCCGACGCAGATTTTGGGAAAACTCGTTACGGAAAAAGTTCGTTCCCTTGGTGCAAAACTCGTAAACAAAGACGGCGAAGTTTACATTCATCCCCTTGAAACGCGGGACGTAAACGCTTCGGGAATCATCAAGGAAGTTCGTAACGGACGCGGCGTAAAAAATGAAGTTCAGGATGCAGTCTGGCTCGATACTCCCATGATTGAAATGATTCACGGCGAAGGGACGATTCTTAAATCAATTCCGGCAATGTACAATATGTTCATCAAGTACGGAATCGACATCAGGAAAGAACCGATTCTCGTTTAC
Organism: uncultured Treponema sp.; assembly: GCA_964483515.1. Taxonomy (GTDB): domain Bacteria; phylum Spirochaetota; class Spirochaetia; order Treponematales; family Treponemataceae; genus Treponema_D. The sequence goes on along the minus strand of CAZACA010000001.1, from coordinate 4,312 downwards.
CCCACGCTTCACTATCAGAACGGCGGCGTTGAAATCGACAAAACCTGCCACACAAACGTAAAAAATCTTCTGGTTGCAGGCGAAGCATCCGGCGGCGTTCACGGAACAAACCGGCTTATGGGCAACAGTCTGCTTGACGTAGTTGTTTTCGGCCGCGAAGCAGGAATCGAAGCAGGAAAAATGTTCAAAAATATTCCCCTTGCTTCAAAAATGAATCTTGATCACGTGAAGGAATTTGAAAAGGAACGGGAAGCAGCCGGAATAAAAGGCGATGCAGTTTCTCCGAAAATTCTTCCGTCGTACACTCACGGAAATCCGGAATTTGAAAAAGAATTCTTCCCCGGAGCGTCAAAATAATTTTTTTTTAAGGTCGGAATTTTTTAGTTCCGGCCTTTTTTTTAAATCCGCCTGATTTTGTTTGACTTCGCCGGTTCTTTTTCTTAATTTTTTTATGGGCGGTTCGTCCAAAAAAAAATTTCGAGGTACAACATGAAGCGGAATTATCTTTTTCTTGCGCTGCCATTTCTCTTTTCGAGTCTGGGCGCACAAAATTTTCCCGATGCGTTTTCTTCCGACCCTGACCGGATGGGCTGGATGAAAGGTTTTCCTCCTCCTGCTGAAAAAACAATTTCCGCAGCCGACGGTTCGTTTTTTACGTTTCCGGCTCTCCGGTACAGCGTAAATTGTATGCGCGAATTTTACCCCACCCGCGAAGTAAAATGTTCCCGTGAAAAATCTTTCGTGCTGAAGGAAAAAATCGACGGAAAAATCGATGACGTGGAATTTCTTCCCTGGGGCGAAAACGAAAAAATCACATGGCGGGAAGCATTCGACCGAAATTACACGGACGGAATCATCGTCCTGCACAAAGGAAAAATCGTCTACGAAAAATATTCCGGCGGACTTTCTTCTGACGGACTTCATGCGGCAATGTCGGTGAGCAAATCTTTTGCAGGAACCGTGGCAGCAATTCTGGTGGCGGACGGTCAGCTCGACGACAAAAAACGCGTAGTGCATTACATTCCTGAACTGGAAAATTCCGGATTTGCGGATGCAACGGTGCGGCAGGTAATGGACATGACTACATCGATTATTTACAGCGAAGATTACAACGATCCGCGCGCGGAAGTCTGGGATTATTCAGCAGCAGGAAATCCTTTCCGCGGAGAAAATTACAGCGGTCCCAAAAATTACTATGAATATTTAAAAACCATAAAAAAAATTCCGGGAGTCGACCACGGAACTGAATTCGGCTACAAAACCGTAAACACGGAACTTCTGGGCTGGATTGTTTCGCGGGCAACGGGAAAAGGAATGGCGGAACTCGTTTCGGAACTGATCTGGAAACCGATGGGCGCAAAATTCGACGCGTACTACAACATCGATCCGTCGGGAATTGCGTTTTCAGGCGGCGGATTAAGTTTAAATCTCCGCGACATGGCTCTTTTCGGCGAAATGATTCTGGAAAAAGGAAAAATCGGCGGAAAACAAATCATTCCGAAAGAAGCGGCAGAAGCGGTTTCCACAGGCGGAAGTGCGGAAGCGTTTTCTCACGGCGGCTACCCCCTGCTGAAAGGATGGAGTTACAGCAACATGTGGTGGATTACGAATAATTCTCACGGCGCGTTCATGGCAAGGGGCGTTCACGGACAGGCGATTTACATTGATCCTGCGGCGAAAATGGTGGTGGCACGTTTTGCATCGAATCCGCTGGCAAGCAACAAGTACATCGACCCGATTTCCATTCCGGCGTATGAAGCACTGGCGGAATATTTCATGAAAAAATAAAAAAAATTCGTATGATTTTTCATACAGTGAATTAAATCTGAAAGGAGAAAAAAATGGACAAAAAAATTATGTTTGATTTGACTTACGGACTTTTCGTGATTACGGCGAAAGACGGAGTACGCGACAACGGATGCATCGTGAACACTGTAACGCAGGTAACGAGCGAGCCCAACAGAATTTCCGTGGCAGTGAACAAAAATAATTTTACTCACGACATGATTTTAAAAACGAAAAATTTCAACGTGTCGGTTCTGGCGGAAAATTCAAAATTTGAAACGTACAGACACTGGGGATTTCAGAGCGGCCGCGATACGGACAAAACGAAATCCTTCGAGTACAGGCGCAGCGCAAACGGAATCATTTACATTGCGGAAGAAACCACGGCTTTTTTAAGCGCAAAAGTTGAATCCGCGGTAGACCTGGGAACGCACACGCTTTTTATTGCTGAAGTAACGGACGGCGAAAAAATTTCAGAAGAAAATCCTGCAACTTACGCGTTCTACCAGAAAAATATCAAACCCAGACCCGATTCCCAGAAGAAAAAGGGATACATCTGTACGGTATGCGGCTACATTTACGAAGGCGACCCGCTTCCGCCGGATTTCATCTGCCCGATCTGTCAGCATCCTGCGTCGGATTTTGTTCCGCTTTAATCTGATAAAAAAATTAAAAAAAAAACTGCACGAAGGATTTTTTTTCTTTGTGCAGTTTTTTTTCTGCTGAATTTTTAAAAAATTTCCGCGGATTATATGCGGATTTTTTTCACCAGGCCCTGATAAAATTCTTTTCTGAGCTGCCTGACCTGTTCATCCTTTAAATAATCGTCAAAATTCATCATGCGGTCGATTACGCCCCGGGGAGTTATTTCGACGATCCGGTTTGCAACGGTGGAAACGAATTCGTGGTCGTGGCTTGAAAAAATTACTACGCCGGGAAATTTCACGAGTCCCTGGTTCAGACTTTCGATGGATTCCAGATCCAGGTGATTCGTGGGGTCGTCCAGAATCAGAACGTTCGCGCCGCTGAGCATCATTTTTGAAAGCATACAGCGCACTTTTTCGCCGCCGGAAAGAACCTTTACTTTTTTTAAACTTTCGTCGCCCGAAAAAAGCATTCTGCCCAGAAATCCGCGCACGTAGGAATCGTCCTGATCGGGTGAATACTGTTTGAGCCATTCGGTGATGTTCAGGTCGTTGTCGAAAAACGCTGAATTGTCGCGCCCCATGTACGTCTGCTTCGTAGTCTGCCCCCAGACGAATTTTCCGCTTTCCGCCTGCTTTGTGCCCGAAATTACATCGAAAAACGACGTAATCGAATTGTGCTCCATGCCCACAAACGCAACTTTTTCGCCCGGATGAATCGTCAGACTGAAATCTTTCAGCAGAACGTTTCCGTCCGAATCTTTTGAACTGATTTTTTCCGCGGTAAGGACGAAATTTCCGATTTCACGCTCCATCTGAAAACCGACGTAAGGAAATTTCCGGCTCGTAACGGGAAGTTCTTCCAGTTCCATTTTTTCGAGCATTTTTTTCCGGCTGGATGCCTGCCCCGCTTTTGAAACGTTGCTTGCAAACCGCTGAATGAACTGCTTCAGATCCGCCATTTTGTCTTCGCGTTTTTTCTGCTGATCTTTCGCCTGCTTCTGCAAAATCTGGCTCATCTGAAACCAGAAATCGTAATTTCCCGTGAACTGCGTGATTTTGCCGAAATCGATGTCGCAGGTAAAAGTGCAGACTGCATTCAGAAAGTGACGGTCGTGGCTTACAACGATAACGCAATTTTCAAATTCCAGCAGGAATTCTTCCAGCCACGTAATCGATTCCAGATCCAGACCGTTCGTCGGTTCGTCCAGAATCAGATAATCCGGATTTCCGAAAAGCGCCTGAGCCAGAAGAACGCGGACTTTCTGACTTTCATCCAGATCGCCCATTTTCCGCTCGTGGAATTCTTCCTCCAGTCCCAGACCCGAAAGCATCTGTTCAATCTGATTTTCCGCTTCGTATCCGCCCAGTTCGCCGAATTCCGCCTGCATTTCCGCCGCTTTCATTCCGTCTTCGTCCGAAAAATCCGCCCTGGAATAAATTTCGTCGATGTCCTTTTCCAGTTTGTAAAGTTTCGGATAGCCCATTTTTACGGTTTCTTTCACGGAAAATTCGTCGTATTTAAAATGATCCTGGCTTAAAACCGCCATCCGCTCGCCCGTGGAAATTGAAACGCTTCCCGTGTCCGCCACGATTTCGCCCGAAAGAATTTTCAGAAACGTCGATTTTCCCGCGCCGTTGGCTCCGATAATTCCGTAGCAGTTTCCCTTCAGAAATTTTATGTTTACGTCTTTAAAAAGCGGCTTTTCGCTGAATTTTAAACTTACGTCGGCAACATTTATCATTTTTTTCTCCGCCTATTTCTTTTTTGAAAAGAAAGATTTTATTTTTGATGCAATGCTTTTTTTCGGCTGAATTTTTGCGTCGTCCTTTTTTTCTCCGCGGAATTTTTTCTCCGATTTTTTTGCATTATTTTTTACGGC